>NZ_JAGGPD010000316.1 GCF_018613995.1 Microbacterium sp. ISL-103
TGAGCACGACGGCGACCAGGACGAGCGTCACGGGCAAGAAGCCCGGGCGAGGGCGGGCGCTGCGCAGCGGCCGCCGCCCCGAGAACGAACTCGACCGGCCGGGGCAGCGCGCGCGTCTGCGCCGTGAGACCGCGACCGGCTACGCGTTCCTCACCCCGTGGCTCATCGGCTTCTTCGGCCTCACGGCCGTGCCGATGATCTACTCCCTGTACCTCTCCTTCACGAAGTACAACATCTTCCAGCCGCCCAAGTGGATCGGGCTCGACAACTACGTCCGCCTCTTCACGAACGACCCGAACTTCATCCAGTCGGCCCAGATCACGCTCGTCTACGTGTTCATCGGCACGCCGATCACGCTCGCCGCGGCGCTCGGTGTCGCGATGCTGCTGAACTACCGCGACAAGGGCGCGGGCTTCTTCCGCTCCGCGTTCTACGCGCCGTCGCTCATCGGAGGCTCGGTCTCGGTCGCCATCGTGTGGCGTGCCATGTTCTCCTCCGACGGCCCGGTCGACAGCGGACTGCAGATCTTCGGGGTCAACCTCGGAGGGTGGATCGGAAACCCGGGCCTCGTGCTCCCGATGATGATCCTGCTCGCCGTGTGGCAGTTCGGAGCCACGATGGTGATCTTCCTCGCAGGCCTCAAGCAGATCCCCAAGGAGCTCTACGAGGCTGCCGAGATGGATGGCGCGAACGCGTACCGTCGCTTCCGTGCGGTGACGATCCCGATGCTCTCACCGGTGATGTTCTTCAACCTGCTGCTCGGCCTGATCGGAGCCTTCCAGGTGTTCGCCTCGGCGTACATCATCTCGAACGGCACCGGCGGCCCCGCCGGCATGACGAACTTCATCACCGTGTACCTGTACAAGCGAGGATTCTCCGACGGACAGATGGGCTACGCCGCGGCGATCGCCTGGGTTCTGCTCGTCGTCGTCGCCGTCATCGCCTTCATCCTCTTCCGCACCCAGAGGTCGTGGGTGCACTACTCGGGAGACGACAAATGAGTACCTCCAACCAGGCCACCACGTCCGGCTCCGCGTCGACGCCGGCGTTCGCCGCCCAGCAGACCACGCCGGTCGGGCCGCCCGCCCCCCGCCGCACGATCAAGCGCAAGACCTGGCAGACCGTCATCTGGTTCATCGGCCTGCTCATCCTCACCGCGGTCGTGCTCTACCCGCTGCTGTGGCTGTTCCTGTCGACGTTCAAGCCGAACTCCGAGTTCGGGCAGAACCCCGGTCTGCTCCCGCAGGCGCCGACCCTCGACAACTACGGCAAGGTCATGGAGGGCATCGCGGGAGTGCCGATGTGGCGCTTCTTCCTGAACTCGCTGATCCTCGCGGCATCCGCGGTCGTCGGCACCGTGCTCTCGTCGGCTCTCGCCGCCTACGCATTCGCCCGTGTGCAGTTCAAGGGACTCGGGGTGCTGTTCGCGGCGATGATCGGCACGCTGCTGCTGCCGTTCCACGTCGTGATCATCCCGCAGTACATCATCTTCAATCAGCTCGGCTGGGTCGACACCTTCATCCCGTTGATCCTGCCGAAGTTCCTCGCCACCGAGGCGTTCTTCGTCTTCCTGCTCGTGCAGTTCATCCGTCAGATGCCGCGGGACATGGACGAGGCAGCACGCATCGACGGTGCCGGACACCTGCGGATCTTCTGGTCGATCATCCTGCCGCTCATCAAGCCGGCGTTGATCACCTGCGCGATCTTCTCGTTCATCTGGGCGTGGAACGACTTCCTCGGGCCGCTGCTCTACCTGACGAGTCCCGAGAACTACCCGCTGCCGATCGCGCTGCGTCTCTACAACGACCAGACCTCGTCGTCCGACTACGGCGCGACGGTCACGGCCTCGTTCGTCGCACTCGTGCCGGTGCTGCTGTTCTTCGTGGTCTTCCAGCGCTTCCTCGTCGACGGTGTCGCGACCCAGGGACTGAAGGGCTAGCCATGTCGGTCATCAGCGGAGAGCGTCGAGCACACCGAGCAGCGAAGCGCGAGGCGCGCTCCGGCGCCGGACCCACGGTCGCGGGCGTCGAGCCGGGGGTCAACCCCGGTGCCACGGCGAAGTTCGGCCTGTTCGGCGAGGTGCTCACGATCGGTCTGCTCATGACGATCATCGCTCTCGGTGTCGTCACGCTGCCGATCGCGCTCGCCGCCGGCATCCGTCACCTGCGTCGCTTCGTCGCGGCCGAGGACTCGCGCACCGCGCTGTTCTGGGAGGACGTGCGTGCCGGCATCCTGCCGTCGCTCGTCGTCGGAGTGCCGGCCGCGCTGATCGCGACCGTGCTGACGATCGATGTCGTGCTCGCAGGGTCGGGTGCGCTGCCCGGTGGCGAGGCCATCGCGGTGGTCGGCTGGGCGGGACTGCTCGCTCTCGCGGTTACCGTGCTGCTCACGGCAGGCGAATGGTCGCCGTCGCGCGGCTGGGTCGCCTCGGTGCGCGCGGTGCCGGGAGTCGTGCGTGCGGATGTCGCAGGAGCCGCCTACATCGCGGCGGCCGCGGTCTTCACCGGTGTCGTCACCTGGGCGCTCGCGCCCCTGTTCATCGCCGGAATCGGATGCGCGGCGCTCGCCGTCGTGGCCGTGCCCGCGCGACGCCGGCGCGGGGGGAACCGCGCGGGATGAGAAGGTAGTCGTTGGCAGAGGCGCAGACGGACGGAGGCACGCCATGGCAGTAGGGGTGAAAGACGTCGCGGCTGCGGCCGGCGTCTCGGTCGGCACCGTCTCGAACGTGCTGAATCAGCCCGAGCGCGTGTCTGCGCGAACCATCGAGCGCGTGCAGCGCGTGATCCAGGAGCTCGGGTTCGTGCGCAACGACGCCGCCCGGCAGCTGAGGGCCGGACGCAGTCGCAGCATCGGACTCGTGGTGCCCGACATCGGCAACCCGTTCTTCGCCGAGGTGGTGCGCGGAGCAGAAGACAGGGCAGCGGATGCCGGCATGACCGTGCTGCTCGGCAACAGCGACGAGCGAGACGAGCGCCAGGTCGCTCATCTCGAACTCTTCCAGGAGCAGCGGGTCAACGGCGTGCTCCTGACGCCGGCCTCCGACGACCTCTCGGCCGTGCATCGCTTCGCCGCGGGCGGGATGCCGGTGATCCTCGTCGACCGCGAGGTGGAGGAGGGGCTTCTCCCTTCGGTGTCGGTCGATGACGTCGAAGGTGGGCGTCTGGCCGCCGAGCATCTGTTGTCGGGTGGACGCCGCCGGCTGGCGTTCGTCGGCGGGCCGCAGTCGGTGCATCAGGTCGCCGATCGTCTTCGGGGCGTGAAGGCGGCGGTCGCAGCCCACCCCGATGTCACTCTCGAGATCTTCGAGCAGTCTGCACTCACCGTGCTGCAGGGGAGGGCCGCGGGCGAGGCCATCGCGGCGCGTTCGGCCGAATCGCGCCCGGATGCGGTGTTCGCGGCGAACGACCTGCTCGCCGTCGGTCTGCTTCAGGCGTTCAGCTTCGGATCGACCATCCGCGTACCTCAGGACATCGCCATGGTCGGCTATGACGACATCGACTTCGCCTCGGCGACCGTCGTTCCGCTGAGCTCGGTGCGCCAGCCCGCCCGGCTGCTCGGCTGGACCGGAGTCGACCTGCTGCTCAAGGAGCTCGACGGTGTCGAACACGATCGCCGCGTGCGGTTCCAACCCGAGCTCGTCGTGCGGGAATCCAGCGCCGGCTGAGGGATGATCCGTGGGTCACGTGCCGTCACCCGTGCCGTGTGCAGGACCCGGGCACGGATGCGGGAGCATCCGTCGGTTCTCGTCCTGCAGACGTGCTTTCGTCCTGCAGACGGCCCGGCCGAAGTCGCCTGAGTCCCGATTCGTGACTGCCCGCCGAACCCGTTATGCTTGCAAGGTGCATCCGCTCTTCACGGTTCGGATGCCTGGAGACGTCGCATAGTCCGGCCGAGTGCACCACCCTGCTAAGGTGGAGTCCCCTCACGGGGACCAGGGGTTCAAATCCCCTCGTCTCCGCAGATAGAATCCCTGCCTCGGCAGGGATTTTCTGTTTTCAGACGCCGGCTCCGAGGTCCTGGGCATCGAGGGCATCCGCCAGGTACGACGCCGTCGTGCTGCCGCTCGCCGAGGCGATGGCGCGAGGGGTTCCCTCGGCCACGACCGACCCGCCGAGGTCGCCGGCGCCAGGACCCATGTCGATCACCCAGTCGGCCTGTGCGACCACGCGCATGTCGTGCTCCACCATCACGACCGTGTTGCCGGCGTCGACCAGATGCTGAAGATGCACGAGCAACCGGTCGGTGTCCGAGGGATGCAGTCCCGAGGTGGGCTCGTCGAGCAGGTAGAGGGTGTCGCCGTGCTGGGCGCGCCGCAGCTCGGACGCCAGCTTCACGCGCTGCGCCTCGCCGCCCGAGAGCTCCGTCGCCGATTGACCCAGCGGCAGGTATCCGAGCCCCACGTCGAGGAGGGCGTCGAGGTGTCGGGCGACGTCGGCATCGTCGGCGAAGAGAACACGCGCGTCGTTCACGCTCAGGGCGAGGACGTCGGCGATCGTGTGCCCGTGCAGTTCGATCTCGAGGGTCTCGGGGTTGTAGCGGGTGCCACCGCACGTGCTGCAAGGGGCGTGGACGGTGGGCAGGAAGAGCAGTTCGACCTCGACCGTGCCCTCTCCCTTGCAGGTGGGGCATCGTCCGCTCGCCAGGTTGAACGAGAACCGGCTCGCGGCATATCGCCGCCGACGTGCCTCCGGAGTCGCGGCGAACAGAGCGCGGACGCGGTCGAAGAGCCCCGTATAGGTGGCCACGTTCGATCGTGACGTGCGGCCGATCGGCTTCTGACTGACCTGCACGACGCGCCGCACGCGGCTGGCAGGACCTGAAGCACGCCCTGTGGTCTCGGCCGTCGGCGAGGAGAACAGCGGATCCGCTGCCGTGCTGCTCTGCGTCTCGCTCGAGGCGTCGATCGTCGCGCCGTCGACTTCGCTGGAAAGGCTTCTGTGCAGCAGATCGGGCAGCGCCTGGGTGACGAGAGACGACTTGCCAGAGCCCGAGACGCCGGTGACGGCGGTGAGGCAGCCGAGGGGGATCGACACCGAGACGCTGCGGAGGTTATTGCGCGAGACATCGGTGAGCACGAGCTGGCCGTCGGGTTCGCGAGACGCGGGCGCCGTCGGATGCTCGGCGCGCACGTCTTCGGGGAACAGGTAGCGCCGGGTCTGCGAGTGCTCCGCCGCTCGGAGCCCGTCGATCGGGCCGGAGTAGACGATCTCGCCTCCGGTGGCTCCGGCGCCAGGGCCGATGTCGACGATCCAGTCCGCATGTCGGATCACATCGAGGGAGTGCTCGACGAAGAAGACCGTGTTGCCTGAGTCCCTGAGCGAGCGGAGGATGCGCACGAGCGCTTCGCCGTCGGCGGGATGGAGCCCGGCAGACGGCTCGTCGAGCACGAACATGACCCCGAACAGCTGCGAGAGCACCTGGGTGGCGAGCCGCATCCGCTGCAACTCTCCGGACGAGAGCGTGGGGGTCGATCGATCCAGCGAGAGATAGCCGAGACCGAGCTCGATGATGGGCGAGACCCGATCGCGCAGTTCGTCGACGAGTCGATGCGCCGCGAGCTGCTTCTCGGGCGAGAGCGCCGGGTGATCGGACGCATCCGCGGCCGACCCGTCGTCGGATCGGTCGAGTGCCGTCTCGAGGAGAGCTGCGAGATCGGCGAGCGGGAGCCCGGCCATCTCGGTGATGTCGAGACCGGCGAACGTCACGGCGAGGGCCTCCGGCTTCAGTCGGCGCCCGTCGCACAGCGGGCAGCGGACGCTGACCATGAAGCTCGCGGCCTTCTCGCGCATCTTCGCGCTCTTCGAGTTGGCGAAGGTGTTGAGCACGTACTGTCTCACCCCGACGAACGTGCTCATGTACGACGGCTCGATGCCGGCAGCGACGGCCTTGCGCACCTGCGCCGGACCGCGGTCGGTGAACACCGGAACCTGAGGGGACTCCTCGGTGTACAGCACCCACTGACGCTGCTCGTCAGGCAGATCGCGCCAGGGGATGTCGATGTCGTAGCCGAGAGAGATCAGGCTGTCGATGAGCTGTTTGCCGTGCCAGGCCCTCGGCCAGGCGTCGAGAGCGCGGTCGCGGATCGACAACGACTCGTCGGGCACCATCAGGTGCAGAGGCACGTCGTAGACCTGCCCGATCCCGTGGCATCGCGGGCACGCGCCCTGCACGGTGTTGGCCGAGAAGTCTTCGGCGAACAGGGGTTCCGCCCCAGGCGGGTAGGTCCCGACGCGCGAGAACAGCATGCGCACGACGTTGCCGATCGATGTGGCGCTGCCGACCGTCGACCGAGCGCTGCCTGCGGTGCGCTGCTGCGGGAGGGCGACCGCCGGGGGCAGCCCCGCGATGGCGTCGACGTCAGGGATGTCGACCTGGCTCATCAGGCGTCTCGCATAGGGCGCCACGGATTCGAAGTATCGACGTTGGGCCTCGGCGTAGAGCGTGCCGAAGGCGAGAGAGCTCTTTCCTGAGCCTGAGACGCCCGTGAACGCGACGAGGGCGTCTCGGGGGATCGCGACGTTCACGTCACGAAGGTTGTGCACACGTGCTCCGGTCACGACGATCGCGTTCGACGTGCCGGAGAGCTTCGACGGTGGGGTCCCGCCCATCATGGACCTCTTCTCATATCCCGCGCACAGCGGGGATGGATGCGATGATCGCCGGTTCTGCGCCACGTTACCTCGCCCGTCAGACTTCGTCGGAGTGGTTGACAGCAGCCTGTCGGACCAGGCGAGTTCGGACCGGCGCCGTGACGATCGAAGATCACGGCGAGTCCGGGCCCGCGGTGCGGCAAGCGCTATCCTGAAGCCCTTCCCCCGCCTCGCATATAGGAGCATCCTCCATGCCCATCGCCGCTGATGACCCCCGCCTGACGACCCCCTTCGAGGCCGCCTCCACCCGGTACACCGATGTGCCCTTCCAGCGCGCCGGCGCCAGCGGCGTGCAGCTGCCCAAGGTCTCGCTGGGTCTCTGGCAGAACTTCGGCCGCGACCGCACCTTCGACAGCCAGCGTGAGATCGTGCTGCACGCCTTCGACCGCGGAGTCGTGCACATCGACCTCGCCAACAACTACGGTCCGCCCTACGGATCGGCCGAGTCGACGTTCGGCGCGGTGCTCGACAGCGGTCTCGCGCGTTATCGCGACGAGCTGTTCGTGACGACCAAGGCCGGGTACGACATGTGGCCCGGACCCTTCGGCGACGGCGGATCGCGCAAATACCTGACCCGCTCGCTCGAGCAGAGCCTCACGCGCATGAACACCGACTACGTCGACGTGTTCTACTCGCACCGCCCCGACCCCGAGACCCCGCTCGAGGAGACCGTGACGGCGCTCGCCGACATCGTGCGCAGCGGCAAGGCGCTGTACGTCGGCATCTCGAACTACCCGGCCGAGCTCGCGCGGCGGGCGTATGAGCTGCTCGCCGAGCAGGGTGTGAAGCTGCTGCTGCACCAGCCCCGCTACTCGCTGTTCGACCGCACGCCCGAGGCCGAGCTGTTCCCGACACTGCGCGAGCTGAAGGTCGGCAGCGCGGTCTTCTCACCGCTCGCTCAGGGCCTTCTGACCGCGAAGTACATCGACGGCGACGTTCCCGCCGACTCGCGTGCGGCGAACAGCCACTTCCTCGACGGATCGGCGCTCACCGACAGCTATCTCGAGCGCATCCGCGGCATCGACCGCATTGCCAAGGATGCGGGCCTGTCGATCCCGCAGCTCGCGATCGCGTGGGTGCTGCGCGATCCGGTGGTGACCACCGCGATCATCGGCGCATCGCGCACCGGACAGATCGACGACGCGGTCGCGGCGAGCCGGGTCGTGCTCTCGGTCGACGTCATCGACGCTCTCGAGGAGTTCGCGGCCACGCCCGGCGCCACCGTCGTCTGAGGCGGTGAGCCAGGCATTCCGGCCGCCGGTCCTCGCCCGTCGATAGAGTCGGAGCATGACTGCGACGAAGGTGTTGTTCATCGGCGGAACCGGAATCATCTCCTCGGCGGCGAGTGCGCTCGCCGCGTCTCGGGGCATGGAGGTGACGCTGCTGAACCGGGGGCAGTCGCGTCGTGAGCCCGCCGAGGGCGTCGAGGTGCTGACGGCCGACATCTCGGATGCTGCGGCGGTCGACGCTGCTCTCGCCGGTCGTGAGTTCGATGTGGTCGCCGACATGATCGCCTTCACCCCCGACCAGGTGCAGCGTGACATCGATCGCTTCGAGGGTCGCACGGGTCAGTACGTCTTCATCAGCTCGGCATCCGCATACCAGAAGCCGGTGGCACGTCTGCCGATCACCGAGTCCACGCCGCTGCGCAACCCGCGCTGGCAGTACTCGCGCGACAAGATCGCCTGCGAGGACCTGCTGACCGCCGCCTATCGTGACCGCGGTTTTCCGGTCACGGTGCTGCGCCCCTCGCACACCTACGACAAGTGGACCATCCCCGCATTCGGCGGTTGGACGGCGATCGACCGCATCCGCCGCGGTGAGGAGATCATCGTGCACGGCGACGGCACGTCGCTGTGGACGCTCACGCATTCGAGTGACTTCGCGGTCGGATTCGCGGGGCTGCTCGGCAACCCGCTGGCGTATGGCGACACCTTCCAGATCACCAGCGACTTCGTCTACACCTGGAACGAGATCTATTCGATCCTCGGACGCGCGGCGGGTGCCGAACCGAAGATCCGGTACGCCACGAGCGCGGCGATCGAGGATGCCGCGCCCGAGCGGGCCGGTCAGCTCACCGGCGACATGGCGCACTCCGTCATCTTCGACAACACGAAGATCCGTCGCGTCGTGCCCGACTTCAACCCGGTCGTGCCGCTCCACACCTCGGCGCGAGAGATCATCGAGTGGCACGACTCGCACCCGGAGCTGCAGCGCGTCGACCCCGACATGAACACCCTGTTCGACACGCTGCTCGCCTGAGGGCGCCGCTCAGCCCACGCGGCTCAGCCTGCGGCGAGCACCGCGAGCACGTTGCCGGCAGGGTCGGTGAACCAGGCGATGTCGGGGCCCCGATCGGGGCCGCCGCGCAGGATTCCCTTGGCGTCTGTGGCGAACTCCGAGTCGTCGTAGATCTTGGTCACGACGCCGCGCTCGTTGAGCTCGTCGACCGCCGCCTCGACGTCATCGACCGGGAAGTTGAGGATCGTGAAGCTCGCCGGCGTGTGGTTCGGCTTGGCGTAGACGAGGATCGAGCCACCGTCGCCCAGGCTGATGTCGAGGAAGCCCATGGCGTTGGTCGTGACGTCCAGCCCGAGGGTGTCGCCGTAGAACGAGCGGGCGGCATCGATGTCATCGACGCTGAATCCGCTGAACGCGTGTGTGGTCTGAAAGGCGGTCATTCCCTCAGCATGCGCCGGTCCGGGCGGGCTGTCCAGACCCTACGGGCGCACCTGGTTGACGAGCTCGTCGCCGGCGATAAGCCGGCTGACGTTCTGGTCGACGAGCTTCGCGGCACCGACCGGCCGGTTGCCGGCGATGTGCGGAGTGATGAGCAGATTCGGCGCGTTCCACAGCGGATCGGATGCCGGAAGCGGTTCGGACTTCGTGACGTCGATCGCGGCAGCGCGCAGCTGTCCGGATTCGAGCGCGGCGATCAGGGCGGTCTCGTCGACCGTGGCACCGCGGCCGACGTTCACGAAGGCTGCTCCTGGCCTCAGCGCGCCGAAGACATCGGCGTCGAACAGACCTGTGGTCTCGGCCGTGGCGGGAAGGATGGAGACGAGCACGTCGGTCTCGGCGAGGATCGCCGCAGCGTCGGCATCCGCGTGCACTGCGTAGCCCGAGCGGGTGCCTGCGGTGCGAGCGATGCCCTGTACCTCGGCGCCGAGAGCCGTGAGGAAGGGAGCGAGCGTCGAGGCGATCGATCCGAAGCCCCAGATCGTGACCCGCGCACCGGCGAGCGTGTACGACTGCTGCGTGTCGGGAGCGCTCTGCTCGTCGTTGAAGTCCTCGTCCCAGCGGTGCTCCCGCTGCGCGTCGCGCAGCCGATCGAGCCGCCGTACCGCGCTCAGGATCAACGCCAGCGCGTGCTCGGCGACGGGACCGTCGTGCAGCGAGCGACCGGAGCAGATGCGCACCTCGTCGTCGAATCCGGCGTTGAGCACCGCGTCGGCTCCCGAGGCGAGCGCCTGCACCAGGCGCAGCTTCGGCAGCGCGTGGGCGGCGTCCTGCAGCCATGCCG
>NZ_JAGGPD010000317.1 GCF_018613995.1 Microbacterium sp. ISL-103
CCCCCCCCGCCCCCGGGCGACCCGAAAGACGCCGGCGATGCGGCGGACGCCGAGTACACCGAGGTCACGGGTTCGGTCTGGCCGCACGTCGAAGAGGCGATCGTCGATCGGATCCTGCAGAACAAGTCGACCATCGTGTTCTCGAACTCCCGGCGTCTCGCCGAGCGGCTCACCGGTCGTCTGAACGAGATCTACTCCGAGCGCATGGGCATCGCGCTGCCCGACTCCTCGGTGCCGGCAGCCATGATGGCCCAGGCCGGCGCCACCGCCGGCGCCGACCCCGTGCTCGCCAAGGCGCACCACGGCTCGGTGTCGAAAGAGCAGCGCGCCCAGGTCGAAGAAGAGCTGAAGTCCGGCATCCTGCGCTGCGTCGTGGCGACGAGCAGCCTCGAACTCGGCATCGACATGGGAGCGGTCGATCTGGTGATCCAGGTCGAAGCCCCGCCGTCCGCCGCTTCCGGACTGCAGCGGGTGGGTCGCGCGGGGCACCAGGTCGGCGAGATCAGCCGCGCGGCCCTCTTCCCCAAGCACCGCGGCGATGTGCTGCACACCGCGATCGTCACCGAGCGGATGCTGGCGGGCAAGATCGAGGCGATCCAGGTGCCGCGCAATCCGCTCGACATCCTCGCGCAGCAGACGGTCGCCGCCAGCGCTCTCGGCGAGATCAGCGTCGAGGAGTGGTTCGAGACCGTGCGCCGCTCGGCACCCTTCCAGTCGCTGCCGCGTTCGGCGTACGAGGCGACGCTCGACCTGCTCGCCGGACGCTTCCCCTCCGACGAGTTCGCCGAGCTGCGCCCGCGACTGGTGTGGGACAGAGACGCCGGCACCCTCACCGGCCGGCCCGGCGCGCAGCGCATCGCCGTCACGAGCGGCGGCACGATCCCCGACCGCGGCCTGTTCGGCGTCTTCGTCGCGGGCGAGACGACCGGCGCGCGCGTCGGCGAGCTCGACGAGGAGATGGTCTACGAGTCGCGCGTGGGCGACGTGTTCACGCTCGGCACGACGAGCTGGCGGATCGCCGAGATCACCCACGACAGGGTCAACGTCATCCCCGCCTACGGCCAGCCGGGCAAGGTGCCCTTCTGGCACGGCGACGGCATCGGCCGTCCGTTCGAGCTGGGAGAGGCGCTCGGCAAGTTCTCGCGAGAGGTGGCGGCGGCGACGCCCGAGAAGGCCGCGCAGCGACTCATCGAGGCAGGTCTCGACGAACAGGCGCGGATGAACCTGATGGCGCACCTGAGCGAACAGCGCGAGGCGACGGGCACGCTGCCGACCGACCGCACCCTGACGGTCGAACGCGGTCGAGACGAGGTCGGCGACTGGCGGGTCATCCTG
>NZ_JAGGPD010000318.1 GCF_018613995.1 Microbacterium sp. ISL-103
CGGCAGGTACCCATACGGGCCCAGCTCGATCCACGAGTACCCGGCGGCGACGACCTCGTCGAGGAAGCGCTGCCAGGGCACCTGCTTCGGGTCGTCCGGGAACCAGACGCCCCAGGAATCGGGGGCGGTGCCGATGCGCAGACCCGGGTTGGCCCCTGCTGCCGCGGCGGCGGGAGTGGTGGTGGTGTCAGTCATGTCAGTTCTCCGTTGAAGTCAGCCGAGGAGCGGACGCTGGTGCGCCTGCTGTGCGAGGTACTCGGTGCGCGCCTGCTGCGTGCTGGCGAGCGTGGAGACCTCGGGAACGGGCACGTCCCACCATCCGTCGCCGTCGGGCGCATAGATCAGCGGGTCGCTGTTGATGTGGATGAAGGTCGAGGTCGCCGACGCCTTCGCCTCGGCGACAGCCACCGACAGCGCGTCGATGGCCCCGGCTCCCGGCTCGATCTCGATCACGTCGAGTCCGTAGCTGCGCGCGTTCGCGGCGAGATCGATCGGCAAGGTCTGCTCACCCTGGAAGTTGCGCGCCTGCGGATCATACTCGCGATACCACGTGCCGAAACGGTCGGAGCCGACCGTCTCGGAGAGGTGTCCGATCGATGCGTAGCCGTGGTTCTGGATGAGGACGAAGATCACCTTGATGCCCTCGGCGACGGCCGTCACGAGTTCGGTGTTGAGCATCAGGTACGAGCCGTCGCCCACCATGACGATGACATCTCGGTCGTCGCCGTCGGCGACCAGCCCGCGCTTCGCACCGATTCCGCCCGCGATCTCGTACCCCATGCACGAGAACGCGTACTCGACGTGATACCCGAGGGGGTCGCGCACCCGCCACAGCTTGTGCAGGTCTCCGGGCAGCGAGCCTGCGGCCTGCACGATGACGTCTTCCGGTGCGGAAGCCGACTGCACGGCGCCGATGATCTCGGACTGCCCGGGCAACGCGAGTCCTGACGGCACGAAGGCCGCATCGACGCTCGCATCCCACGCTGCCTTCTCGCGGGCGATGCGCTCGGTGTACTCGGAGGTGATCTCCCAGCCCTCGAGCTCGATGGCGATTTCACTCAGCGCCTCGCGTGCATCCGCGACGACCGGCAGCTGCGAGCCGTGCTTGTAGGCGTCGAACGACGCGATGTTGATGTTGACGAACACCACATCGGGGTTCTGGAACGCCGTGCGGGA
The DNA here is from genome assembly GCF_018613995.1 of Microbacterium sp. ISL-103. Taxonomy (GTDB): domain Bacteria; phylum Actinomycetota; class Actinomycetes; order Actinomycetales; family Microbacteriaceae; genus Microbacterium. The sequence continues at coordinate 1,177 of NZ_JAGGPD010000318.1, forward strand.
GGCGGTCGTGAAATCGCTGTAGCGCGTGCCGATGCCGATCACGACATCGGCCTCCGCCGCGATGCGGTTCGCCGCCAGAGTGCCCGTAGCGCCGACGCCGCCGAGGTACTGCGGGTGATCCCAGACGAGCGAGCCGCCACCCGCCTGCGAGGTGCCCACCGGGATGCCGGTCACCTCGACGAGTGTGCGCAGGTGATCTTCGGCACCGGAGTAGAGCACGCCTCCTCCGGCGACGATGAACGGACGCTTCGCCGAGCGGATGGCGGCGACTGCCCGAGCGAGCGCCGCGCGCTCGGGCAGAGGCCGGCGCAGGTGCCACTCGCGATCCTGCAGGAAATCGAGAGGCACATCGATCCGCTCGGCCTGGACGTCCTCCGGCAGCGCGATCGTGACCGCTCCGGTCTGCACCGGGTCGGTGAGAGCGCGCATCGCGCCGAGCGCGATCGAGTACAGCTGCTCAGGGCGCTGAACCCGGTCGAAGAACACCGACAGCGGCCGGAAGGCATCGGTCACCTGGATGCCGGGGTCGTGCGGGTGCTCGAGCTGCTGCAGAACGGGATCGGCCACGCGGGTGGCGAAGGTGTCGCTCGGCAGCAGCAGCGCGGGAAGCCGGTTCGAGGTCGCCAGGGCGGCCGCGGTCAGCATGTTCGCCGCACCCGGTCCGACCGAGGCCGCGGAGGCGAGAGTGCCTCTGCGCCGGTGCATCCGGGCGTAGCCGACGGACTGGTGGACCATCGCCTGCTCGTTGCGCGCTTGGTAGTAGGGCATCAGGTCGGGCTGCTCGACGTTGAACTGCTTGAGCGCCTGGCCGATGCCAGCGACGTTGCCGTGTCCGAAGATGCCGAACATGCCCGCGACCGTTCGCTCGCGGATGTCGCCGTCGACGGTCCACTGGTGTCCGAGGAACTCGACCAGCGCCTGGCTGACGGTCATCGTCTTCGTGTTCGCCATCAGGGCTGGCCTTCCTTGTCGTTCTCGTTCTCGTTCTCGTACGGCAGCCGGGAGTCGAACTCCTGACCGTCCCAGGTGTCGCGAACCCACGCATGAGCGGGATCGTCGCTGATCAGCCACGTGCGTTCCGGGTCGGGACCCGCCATGACGTTGAGGTAGTAGAGGTCGTACCCCGGGGCGGCGACGGCCGGGCCGTGATAGCCATAGGGCACGAGTGCGATGTCACCGGTGCCGACCATCGCATTGATGTCGATCTCACCTGCGGGCGAGGAGTAGGTGCTGAACATCCCGAAGGCGCCGTCGGCCGCGTCCGGGTTGCCGCCCGAGCGCGACGGGGCGCTCTCGAAGTAATAGATCCCCTCGAGGCCCGACTCGTGCCCCGG
>NZ_JAGGPD010000319.1:0-2851 GCF_018613995.1 Microbacterium sp. ISL-103
GACGAGGTGCACAACCACCTCGAGGGCGAGAACCGCCTCGAGGACGACGTGCACCGCGCCGAGGTGACCGAGGCCAGCGAGAAGCAGTTCCGCACGCAGGTGCTGCTCGACACGATCGCCGAGCAGGCCGACGTGCAGGTCTCGCAGGAGGAGCTCTCGCAGTACCTCATCCAGTCCGCATCGCAGTACGGCATGGCTCCCCAGGAGTTCGTCGAGGCGCTGCAGTCGTCGAACCAGCTTCCCGCGCTCGTCGGTGAGGTCGCCCGCAACAAGGCCCTCGCCATCGCACTCGGCCAGGTCAAGGTCGTCGACACCACCGGCAAGCCCGTCGCACTGTCGGACTTAGTCGTGACNNGACGACGCCGAGGCGGCTGAGAAGCCGGCTGCGAAGAAGCCTGCTGCGAAGAAGGCCACTGCGAAGAAGGCCGACGACGCCGAGGCGGCTGAGAAGCCCGCCGCGAAGAAGCCCGCTGCCAAGAAGGCTCCGGCCAAGAAGGCTGCCGACAAGGCTGAGTGATCGAACACGATCTCGATGAGAGGGGCGGATGCTGCGGCATCCGCCCCTTTCTCGTGAATGGAGCGAGCAGATGACCGAGGAGACCATGAAGACCTGGGATGAGCGCGTCGACGAGGTGTGGGACGACGCGACCGGTGAAGAGGTCGGTGACGACACGATCGCGAGGATCGACGCCCTCGCCGCCGAGCGGGGGAGTGACGATGCGCGCGCCGAGTTCGAACGCGCCGGGGCCCGGGACTCCGCCGGCCGGCCCGCCGAGGCGGTGGACCTGTACAGACGCGCTCTCGCGCTGGGGCTCGACGACGAGCATCGTCCCCAGTGCGTCATCCAGCTCGCGAGCTCGCTGCGCAATCTCGGCGAGTACGACGATGCCCTCGCCGTGATCCGCGCGGAGGAGGAGCTGTCGGGCGACGGCCCCTACCGGGACGCTGTGGCGACGGTGCACGCGCTGATCCTCGCGAGTGCGGGACGCCCGGCGAAGGGCCTCTCGGTCGCGCTTCTCGCACTCGTGCCGCACCTGCCGCGGTACCACCGCTCGATGACCGCGTACGCTCACGAGATCGCGGAACTCGAAGCCTGATATGCCGACGGCGAACACGGCCTGAGCGCCGCGTTGTCGCCGGTAGATTCGAATCACTGAAACACGGAATCAGGAGCTGACATGGCTGCAGAACCCCTCCTCGCTACGAGCGTCTTCGACCGACTGTTGAAAGACCGCATCATCTGGCTGGGATCGGAGGTGCGCGACGACAATGCGAACGAGATCTGCGCGAAGATCCTCCTTCTCGCCGCAGAGGACTCCGAGAAGGACATCTACCTCTACATCAACTCGCCCGGTGGATCGATCACCGCGGGTATGGCGATCTACGACACGATGCAGTTCGTCCCGAACGACATCGTCACGGTCGGGATCGGCATGGCCGCCTCGATGGGTCAGCTGCTGCTGACCGCGGGCACGAAGGGCAAGCGCTACATCACGCCCAACGCCCGGGTGCTGCTGCACCAGCCGCACGGCGGCTTCGGCGGCACGTCGAGCGACATCCAGACGCAGGCGCAGCTGATCACCTCGATGAAGAACCGCCTCGCCGAGATCACCGCGGCGCAGACCGGCAAGTCCGTCGAGCAGATCAACGAAGACGGCGACCGCGATCGCTGGTTCACCGCAGACGAGGCGCTCGAGTACGGCTTCGTCGACCACATCCGCGACTCGGCCACCGACGTCATCGGCGGCGGCGGAACCGACCAGGACATCAAGTAACGGAAAGCGAAAGGACTCTCATGTACGCACCCACCTTCCGCTCTGCCGGCGATCTGCCCTCCAGCCGCTATGTGCTCCCTCAGTTCGAGGAACGCACGGCATACGGCTTCAAGCGCCAGGACCCCTACAACAAGCTGTTCGAAGATCGCGTGATCTTCCTCGGCGTCCAGGTCGACGACGCGTCGGCCGACGACGTGATGGCCCAGCTTCTCGTTCTCGAGAGCCAGGACTCCGAGCGTGACATCACGATGTACATCAACTCACCCGGTGGTTCGTTCACCGCGATGACGGCGATCTACGACACCATGCAGTACGTCGCACCGCAGATCCAGACAGTGGTGCTGGGTCAGGCGGCGTCCGCCGCGTCCGTCCTGCTCGCAGGTGGTCACCCCGGCAAGCGACTCGCCCTGCCCAACGCCCGCGTGCTCATGCACCAGCCGGCGATGGGCGAGGCCGGGCACGGTCAGGCATCCGACATCGAGATCCAGGCGGCGGAGATCCTCCGGATGCGCACCTGGCTCGAAGAGACGATGGCTCGCCACACCGGCAAGCCCGTCGAGCAGGTCAACCGCGACATCGATCGCGACAAGATCCTGTCCGCCGCCGAGGCGCTGGACTACGGCATCGTCGACCAGGTGCTCACCTCGCGAAAGCGCATGTAGTCATCTCGACTCGAGAAAGGACGTCGGCCTCAGGGCCGGCGTCCTTTTTCGTCGTCTCCGACGGATGTGCGTTCTCTGTGCGCAGTTCCGCTCATATGAGCAATGAGATGCGCGAACGGTGCTGCGGTCGTAGACTGAGGGCGAAAGGAGGATGCCGTGGAAGAAGACCTCATCATGGTCCGTGTCGCTGAGCTGTACTACGACGAGGACAAGACGCAGGACGAGATCGGCGCCCTCCTGGGGCTCTCCCGCTGGAAGGTGGGACGCCTTCTCACCCAGGCGCGCGAGCGAGGCATCGTCCGCATCGAGATCGTGCACCCGCGTGCGCGGCGCCTCGGACTGGAGCGCGAGCTCGTCGAACTCCACGGGCTGACGGCCGCGGTCGTGGTGCCCTCTCCCGACGGCGACGATGGC
>NZ_JAGGPD010000319.1:2963-12499 GCF_018613995.1 Microbacterium sp. ISL-103
GCGTCGAGACGAAACAGGCCATCGAAGCCGACCGCACGGTCGCCGCAGTCCTCGTCGAAGCCGCCGAGGCGCAGGCCTTCCTGTTCACTGCCGGCCCCTGCGACGCGAGCTCGGCTCACGTCGAGAACGGCTACCTCACGGCATCCGACGTCGAGGAACTCGCCCGCCGCGGAGCAGTCGGCGATGTGCTCGGCCGGTACATCGACGCCGACGGCAACATCGTCGATCCGCAGCTCGATGCGCGAACCGGCGGAGTGGAGCTCGGCCGTCTGCGAGCCGCGAAGCGCTCGATCTTCGTCACCGCCGGTGACGCCAAACATGACATCGCGCGCACAGTCGTGACCAGCGGCCTGTGCAGCGTTCTGGTGACAGATGAGACCACAGCACGAGCATTGTTGGAGGAACGATGACGACCCAAGAACTCAGCCGCAGGACGGCGGTGGACGTTCTCGGCGGTGAGCCGGACGACGCCACTCTCCGCCGGTTCCTGCACGGACTGCCCGGCGTCGACGCCGTCGGCCTCGAGCAGCGCGCAGCCGGCCTCGGCACGCGCTCGATCAAGACCACGTCGAAGGCCTGGGCGCTCGACACGATCATCAAGCTGATCGACCTCACGACCCTCGAAGGTTCGGACACTCCGGGCAAGGTGCGCTCACTCGTGGCCAAGGCCAAGAACCCGGACGCCGCTGACCCGTCGACCCCCAAGGTCGCCGCTGTCTGCGTCTACGGAGACATGGTCGGCGACGCGGTCGAGGCGCTCGGTGCGCTGCACGGTGACCCGGACGACGGACTCATCTCCGTCGCCGCCGTCGCCACGGCGTTCCCCAGCGGACGCTCGTCGCTGGCCATCAAGCTCGCCGACACCGCCGAGGCGGTCACGGCCGGCGCCGATGAGATCGACATGGTCATCGACCGAGGGGCATTCCTCTCGGGTCGCTACGGCCTCGTGTACGACCAGATCGCACAGGTCAAAGAGGCGTGCCGCCGTGCAGACGGCTCGTACGCCTCGCTCAAGGTGATCCTCGAGACCGGCGAGCTCAACACCTACGACAACATCAAGCGCGCCTCGTGGCTGGGCATCCTCGCCGGTGGCGACTTCATCAAGACGTCGACCGGAAAGGTGCAGCCCGCGGCCACTCTGCCGACGACACTGCTCATGCTCGAGACGGTGCGCGACTGGCACCGCGGCACGGGCGAGCGCATCGGGGTGAAGCCCGCCGGAGGCATCCGCGCCTCCAAAGACGCGGTCAAGTACCTCGTCACGGTCGCCGAGACCGTGGGGGAGGAGTGGCTTCAGCCGCACCTGTTCCGCTTCGGCGCATCGAGCCTGCTGAACGATGTTCTTCTGCAGCGTCAGAAGCTCACCACCGGACACTACTCCGGCCCCGACTACGTCACGATCGACTAGGAGCCCGCATATGTCATTCCTGGAATACGCTCCGGCACCGGAGTCGAAGGCCGTGCTGAACCTCAAGGACAGCTACGGACTGTTCATCGACGGCGAGTTCGTCGACGGCTCTGGTGCGAGCTTCACGACCATCTCGCCGGCCGATGAGAGCCGCATCGCCGAGATCGCCACCGCGAACGACGCGGATATCGACCGCGCCGTCACCGCCGCTCGACGCGCCTACGAGAAGACCTGGTCGAAGATGAGCGGTCGAGATCGGGGCAAGTACCTGTTCCGCATCGCGCGCCTCGTGCAGGAGCGTGCCCGCGAGCTCGCCGTCGCCGAGAGCCTCGACAACGGCAAGCCGATCAAGGAGAGCCGCGACGTCGACGTGCCTCTCGTCGCCTCCTGGTTCTTCTACTACGCAGGGTGGGCCGACAAGCTCGACTACGCCGGGCTCGGTGCGAACCCGCGCGCGCTGGGCGTCGCCGGTCAGATCATCCCGTGGAACTTCCCGCTGCCGATGCTCGCGTGGAAGCTCGCCCCTGCGCTGGCCGCCGGCNNTCAACATCGTCACGGGTGCAGGTGCCACCGGCGCCACCCTCGTGCGTCACCCCGACGTCGACAAGGTCGCTTTCACCGGTTCGACCGGCGTCGGCCGTGACATCGCCCGTGCGGTCGCCGGAACCGACAAGAAGGTCACGCTCGAGCTCGGTGGTAAGGCCGCCAACATCGTGTTCGACGACGCTCCCATCGACCAGGCAGTCGAGGGCATCGTCAACGGCATCTTCTTCAACCAGGGGCACGTGTGCTGCGCAGGCAGTCGTCTGCTCGTGCAGGAGTCGATCCACGACGAGGTCATCGATCGGCTGAAGAACCGTCTTTCGACGCTGCGCCTCGGCGACCCGCTCGACAAGAACACCGACATCGGAGCGATCAACTCGGCGGCGCAGCTCGCCCGCATCCGAGAGCTCAGCGACATCGGCGAGGCCGAGGGCGCCGAGCGCTGGACCGCGGACTGCGCGATCCCCGACAAGGGGTTCTGGTTCGCACCGACGATCTTCACCGGCGTCGAGGCGTCGCACCGGATCGCCCGCGACGAGGTCTTCGGACCGGTTCTCTCGGTGCTGACCTTCCGCACGCCGGCAGAGGCGATCGCGAAGGCGAACAACACGCCGTACGGTCTCTCTGCAGGTATCTGGTCGGACAAGGGGTCCCGCATCCTGGCCGTCGCCGATCGTCTTCGTGCCGGAGTCATCTGGGCGAACACATTCAACCGATTCGACCCGTCGAGCCCGTTCGGCGGCTACAAGGAGTCCGGGTACGGCCGCGAGGGCGGACGACAGGGTCTCACCGCGTACCTGAAGGGGGCCTCCGCATGAGCAAGCGACACGGTGCCAATGACCGACTCAGTGTCCCGAAGACGTACAAGCTGGCCATCGGCGGCGCGTTCCCTCGCAGCGAGTCCGGACGCACATACGAGGTGCGCTCGGCGAAGGGGACGTTCCTCGCCAATGCGGCACAGGGATCCCGCAAGGACGCACGGGATGCCGTCGTCGCGGCCCGCTCTGCGGTGAAGGGGTGGTCGGCAGCGACCGCCTACAACCGCGGGCAGGTGCTGTACCGCGTCGCCGAGGTGCTCGAAGGGCGCCGCGCGCAGTTCATCGACGAGATCGCCGCGCAGGAAGGTGTCTCGGCATCCGCCGCGGCCTCGCAGGTCGATGAGGCGATCGACCTCTGGGTCTGGTACGCGGGATGGTGCGACAAGTACGCGCAGATCGCGGGCAACGCGAATCCCGTCTCCGGACCGTACTTCAACATCTCCGTGCCGGAGCCCACAGGCGTCGTCGCGATCGTCGCGCCGCAGGATTCCGCGCTTCTCGGACTCGTGTCGGTCGTCGCCCCAGCTCTTGTGGCGGGCAACACCGTCGTCGTGATCGCCAGTGAACAGTACCCGCTGTCGGCCATCAGCCTCGCCGAGGTGCTGGCGACGAGCGACGTGCCAGGCGGAGTCGTGAACGTGCTGACCGGATCTCCGGCCGAGATGGCCCCATGGCTCGCCTCGCACCAGGACGTCAACGCGCTCGACCTCGCAGGGGCAGGCTCCCTCGACTGGATCGACATGCAGATCGCCGCAGCCGAGACGCTCAAGCGAGTGCTGGCACCTGGCGCGGTGACCGCGTCGCCCGAGCGAATCGGCACTTTCACCGAGATCAAGACCGTCTGGCACACCAAGAGCATGGTCTGACCTCTCTCGACTGACGCCTCTCGGCTGACCGGCCCGCCCCGCGCATCGCGCGGGGTGGGCCTTCTTCCGGGTGAGTCGATGTCGACTCGAGACAAGCGCCGACGGTCCAATGCGTCCCGGTGTCGGATGCAGAGGTTAGGCTCAGTAGACGATCTCAGGTTCCCCTTAGGAGGACGCGCATGGCCCGTATCGGTGAAAGCGCCGACCTGTTCAAGTGCTCGTTCTGCGGAAAGAGCCAGAAGCAGGTGCAGCAGCTCATCGCTGGCCCCGGTGTGTACATCTGCGACGAGTGCGTCGAGCTGTGCAACGAGATCATCGAAGAGCGGATGGCCGAGTCATCCGCTGAGGGCACGGCGGACTTCGAACTGCCGAAGCCCCGCGAGATCTTCTCCTTCCTCGAGGAGTACGTCGTCGGCCAGGAGCCGGCGAAGAAGGCGCTGTCCGTCGCCGTGTACAACCACTACAAGCGCATCCGTGCGCACGGCACCCTCCAGTCGGCCGAGCAGAAGGCCGAGAGCATCGAGATCGCCAAGAGCAACATCCTGCTCATCGGTCCGACCGGCTGCGGCAAGACCTACCTGGCGCAGACGCTCGCCAAGCGTCTGAACGTGCCGTTCGCGGTCGCCGACGCCACCGCTCTCACCGAGGCCGGCTATGTGGGTGAGGATGTCGAGAACATCCTGCTCAAGCTGATCCAGGCTGCTGACTACGACGTCAAGCGCGCCGAGCAGGGCATCATCTACATCGACGAGGTCGACAAGATCGCCCGCAAGGCCGAGAACCCCTCGATCACCCGCGACGTCTCGGGGGAAGGCGTGCAGCAGGCACTGCTGAAGATCATCGAGGGCACGGTGGCCTCGGTTCCGCCGCAGGGCGGGCGCAAGCATCCTCACCAGGAGTTCCTGCAGATCGACACCTCGAACGTGCTGTTCATCGTCGCAGGTGCGTTCGCGGGCCTCGAAGACATCGTCTCGGCCCGCGTCGGCAAGCATGGCATCGGCTTCGGAGCTCCGCTGCACGACAAGGGCAAGGACCTCGACCTGTTCAGTGAGGTTCTTCCGGAAGACCTGCACAAGTTCGGTCTGATCCCCGAGTTCATCGGGCGTCTGCCCGTGGTGACCTCGGTGTCTCCGCTCGACCAGGATGCGCTCATCGACATCCTCACTGGTCCTCGCAATGCACTGGTGAAGCAGTACCAGCGCATGTTCGAGATCGACGGCGTGCAGCTCGAGTTCGAAGAAGAGGCGCTCCGCTCCATCGCCGACCTCGCGGACGAGCGGAAGACGGGTGCTCGCGGACTCCGCGCGATCCTCGAAGACGTGCTCGGCCCGATCATGTTCGAGATCCCCTCGGCCGAGGACGTCGCGAAGGTCATCGTGACCCGCGCGGCTGTCGACGAGGGTGCGCCTCCCACGATCGTGATGGAGCGCAAGCGCAAGAGCGCGTGACTTTCGTCGGCTGACCCCAGATCCTCTCTGAGGCGATGAGGTCAGGCTTCGAGGCCGCGGCGCTTCAGCAGGGGCGCGATCTCGGCGTCGCGACCGCGGAAGTCGCGGTACGCGTCGAGAGGGTTCTTCGAGCCGCCGACGCCCAGCAACCGGGAACGGAACCGGTCGCCGTTCTCACGCGTGAGTCCACCGTTCTCGCGGAACCAGTCGACCGTGTCTGCGTCGAGCACCTCGCTCCAGATGTACGAGTAGTACCCCGCGCTGTATCCGCCGGAGAACACGTGAGCGAAGTACGTCGACGAGTAGCGTGTGGGCACGACCGGGTCATCGAGACCGATATCGGCGAGGGCTGCAGCCTCGAACGCGGCGACGTCGGCGATCTCGACGTCGGAGGCCACGCGGTGCCATGCCTGGTCGAGCCAGGCGGCCGCGAGATACTCGCTGGTGTCGTGGCCCTGGTTGAAGGTCTCGGTCGCGCGCAGGCGCTCGACGATCGCGGGGTCCAGAGCCTCCCCGGTCTCGTGGTGGCGGGCGTAGTTGTCGAGCACCTCGGGCCAGAGGATCCACATCTCGTTGACCTGGCTGGGGAACTCGACGAAGTCGCGGAAGACATTGGTTCCTGAGAAGTGCGGGTAGGTGACCACCGCGAACAGGCCGTGCAGCGCGTGGCCGAACTCGTGGAAGAGCGTCGTCACCTCGTCGAGAGTGAGCAGCGTCGGCTCGCCCTCCCCGGGCAGCGGGACATTGAGGTTGTTGACCACGACGGGCAGCGTGCCGCGCAGGCGGGACTGACTCACGATCGGATTCATCCACGCGCCTCCACGCTTCGAGTCGCGGGTGTAGAGGTCGAGCACGTACAGGCCCAGTGCGCTGCCGTCTGCGTCATGCACCTCGAACACCCGGGCTCCCCGGTGATAGGCCACGAGGTCGTGGCGCTCGGTGAAGGTCACGCCGTAAAGCTGCGTGGCGGCGAAGAACACGCCGTCCTGCAGAACTCGCTCGGCCTCGAACCACGGGCGCAACGCGCTCGTGTCGATGTCGTAGCGCGCAGTGCGCACCTTCTCGGTGTAGTAGGCCCAGTCGTGTGCCTCCACGGCGAACGGGGCGCTCTCGGTCTCATCGACGATCGCCTGGAGGGTCTCGCGCTCGGCGCGGGCGTTGCGTGCTGACGGCGCGGCGAGTTCGCGGAGCATCCGCTCGACGGCTTCCGGGCTGCCGGCCGTCTCGTCTGCCGTGACGTACGCCGCGTGAGAGGGGTAGCCGAGAAGAGCTGCGCGCTCCGCGCGGAGCCTGACGATCTCTCGCAGCACCGGACGGTTGTCGTTCGCATTGTCTCTCGAGGCCCGCGCACGGGACGCGTCCATGATGCGACGTCGCGATTCCCGATCGCGCAGCTGCGCGAGGTACGGATGGCCGGTGAACAGCGGCAGGGAGACGACGTACCTGCCCTCGCGGCCCCGGTCGGCGGCAGAGCGGGATGCGGCGGAGAGCTCTCCGGCGCTGAGGCCGGAGAGCTCATCGGGGGAGTCGAACACGACCGCGAGGTCGTTGGTGTCGTTCAGCAGATTGCGCTCGAAGGTGTTGTTCAGCGTTGAGAGCTGCTGGTTCAACGCAGTGAGCCGCGCTTTGGCGTCGTCACCGAGAGCGGCTCCCGCGGGGCTCATCTCGCGGTGGTGCCGCTCGACGAGGTACCGCTGTTCGTCGTCGAGTTCGAGGTGTTCGAGCTGCGCGTGCACCTGCTGAACGCGCCAGTACAGCGCACTGTCGAGGGTGATCGCGTCCTGGTGTGCGGCCATCAGGGGTGCGAGCTGTTCGTCGACGTCCTGGATCGCGGGGGTCGCGTCGGCCGATGCGACGGTGTAGAAGGCATGAGCGACCCGATCGAGCAGCTCGCCGGATCGTTCGATCGCTTCGATGGTGTTCTCGAACGTGGGCATCGAGCGCACCATGGTGATCCGAGAGATCTCGTGAAGGTGCTCGTCGAAAGCCGCCTGGAATGCGGGGAGGTAATGCTCGGGTCTGATGGCTGCGAAGTCGGGAAGCCCGTACGGGAGGGTGGACGGCTGGAGCAGCGGGTTCGAGACGTCGGTCATCTTCCGAGCCTACCCACCGTGCTTCGCGGGACGAGAGCCTCTCGAACGGAGGCGCTGCGAGAGGTGCAAAGAAACGCTTGCAAAGAAGTCTTTGCAAAGGTATATTTGCATGCATGACGAACGACGAGCAGATGCGACGACTGGATCCGGGTGCCCTCAAGGCGCTCGCGCATCCGCTTCGGGTGCGTATCTTCGATCTGCTCAGCGCTCACGGGCCCCAGACGGCGAGTTCACTGGCTGCGATGCTGGGGGAGACGTCCGGCTCGACGAGCTATCACCTGCGCACCCTCTCGGCGCACGACCTGATCAGAGAGGTCGAGGGTCGCGGGACCGCTCGCGAGCGCTGGTGGGAGCTTCCGCAGGGGCGGATCGACATCCCCGGCCCGAGCGAGGCGATGTCGCCCGCGAACCGCGCTGCAGCGCAGATCGTCTCGTCCGAGTTCTTCCGTCTGCGACACGAGACGCTGATGTCGTGGGTGAATCGCCCCGATTCCGATGTTCCCGAGGGGTGGAAGGACACGGGACTCATCGCCACCACGCTCCTCGAGGTCACGTCGACGCAAATGGAAGATCTCAAGGCCGAGCTCATGACCGTGATAGATCGCGCTGTCGAGCGCTACCGGGGTCAGACAGGACCGGATGTGCGCCGAGTGTCGATGCGCACGGAGCTTTTCGACCTTCCCGCATCGGGACCGGTCCTGGCCGATGCGGCAGACACGAGTGTGGAGGAATCATGACCAGCGCGACCATTCGACTCGTCGCCCCGACTCAGGTCGAGCGACGACTGCTCGGCCTGGCCGACGTGCTCACCGCCTTCGTGCAGCATCGCATCGAGCGGCGTGCCCGGAAGCGCGAACTCGCACTCGATCTCCTGCGCGAGCAGCAGACGCGTCGCCAGGACCCGCACGCCGTCGATCACATGCTCGCCCAGCTCGGGCTTCCGCGGCGCTGACCCGGACTGTCGGGGATGACGAAGCCCCCTGCCGCAGATGCGGACAGGGGGCTTGCGTGCACGAAGGGTCGCGCAGTCAGTCCTCGAACGGCCGGGCGATCACGTCGCCCGACCCGGTCTGCACGACCTCCCAGCCGGCGTCGAGCTCGGCGATGGCGCGACCCTCCAGCCAGGTGAGCGTCCAGTGCCCGGTGAGACCGCGCGATTCCACTTCCGAGATCGCCGGTCGGAGCACTGCAGGAACGGAGGCCGGCGGCTCGGATCCCGCCGCCCACCGCGTGCCCAGCTGCATCAGGCGCCCTCGACCGGGGCGAGTTCGATCGCGGTGACCGCGAACTCGTCACCCACGGCGAGTCCCAGCTCTGCGATGCGCCCGACGGCCGACAGGTCGGCGGCGGCTGCTCGCAGCGCCTCGTACTTCTCCGCCGGAGCCGTGATCATGGCGCTCGCGACCGGGGTCTTCTGCGATGCCTTGGCCTCGGTCTTCGCACGACGGATGCTGATCAGAGCCTCGCTGGCCACGGACAGCACGGCGGGGTCGCCCTCGATGCCGAGCGGCTCGGGCCAGGATGCCGTGTGCACCGAGCCCTCCTCGAACCACGACCACACCTCTTCGGTCGCGAACGAGAGGATGGGAGCGAGCAGGCGCAGCAGCGTCGAGAGCGCGAGCCGCAGCGCGAGTGCAGCGGATGCCTGTCCGACGTCGTTCTGGTTGTACGCGCGCTCCTTCACGAGCTCGAGGTAATCGTCGCAGAAGGTCCAGAAGAACGCTTCGGTGACCTCGAGCGCCTTCGCCTGGTCGTAGTTCTCGAATGCCCGCGTCGCCTCGACGACCACGGAGTCGAGAGCGGTCAGCATCGAGGCGTCGAGCGCGTGGGTCACCTGCGCGCCCTCCGGCACGGGGAACGACAGCACGAACTTCGCAGCGTTCAGCACCTTGATCGCCAGGCGTCGACCGATCTTGACCTGGGTCGGATTCTGCGGGTCGAACGCGGCATCCATGCCGAGGCGGCTGGAGGCGGCCCAGTAGCGCACCGCATCGGAGCCGTGGGTCTCGAGGATGTCCGCCGGTGTCACGACGTTGCCCTTCGACTTCGACATCTTCTTGCGATCGGGATCGACGATGAAGCCAGAGATCGCGGCGTTGCGCCACGGCGAACGGCCGTCTTCGAGGGTCGAGCGCAGCATGGTCGAGAAGAGCCACGTGCGGATGATGTCCTGGCCCTGCGGACGCAGGTCGAACGGGGCGGTGAGGTTCCACAGCTCCTCATCGCGCTGCCATCCGCCGGCCAGCTGCGGCGTGAGAGACGAGGTCGCCCAGGTGTCGAGGATGTCGGCTTCCGCCTCGAACCCGCCGGCCACCCCGCGCTGATCCTCGGTGTATCCCGCAGGCACATCGGTCGTCGGG
>NZ_JAGGPD010000320.1 GCF_018613995.1 Microbacterium sp. ISL-103
GAAACGGGGCACTCTCAGGTCGAAGCGCGTGACCTCGCCGCCGACCAGCGCAGCGAGGCGTCTGGCGGTGCGGAAGACGGTGTCGCCCGCGGGCATCAGCGAGTTCCTGATGCCGGTGGTGGGGGCAGCGGCGTTCGCTGCAGCATGCCGCGAGCGAGTGTCGTGGCGCCGGCGACGGCGGCGGGCATCACGGCGACCGCGCCCCCCGGGATCAGGAAGCACAGCTGCGTCGCGACGCCGAAGCCCAGCACTCGCGCGCGGCTGCCCCGGAAGAGCAGCGCCCGGTCGGCCTGGCTGAGGTCGCGGGCGTCGAAGGCTCGGCCGGTGAGCTCGCGCGCCAGCATCCGCCCCGAGAGCACGACTCCGGAGACGGCGCCGAGAACGCCGCCGACGAGCGGGAGGAGCCCCAGCAGCAGCACGAGGATCGCGATCAGGATGCCGAGCAGCACCAGCCTGAGGCCCTCGCCGACCGCCATCCAGAAGCCGCCGCCGTCGGAGGGCGGCGCATCGCCGAGATCCGACTCGACGGCACGCCAGATGCGCTGGTAGAACGGATCGCCGATCGCGAGGGCGAGTGCGCTGAACACGGCGCTCGCGAGGGCGAGGGCGGCGACGAAGACGACGATGCCGACCGCTGCTCGCAGCACCGAGCGCCAGGCGGGAATCCAGCCGTCGGCGAAGGGGGTGAGGGCGTCGGAGAGAGGGCCGAGCGACAGAGCCAGCGGCACGAGCCCGGCGAGCAGCACGAGTGCGGCGATGAGGCCGGGTACGAGTCCCAGGGCCATCAGCCCCGGTCGCCGCCGCCACGTGCCGAAGCCGCGCAGCAGGGTGCGGACACCCTCGAAGAACTCCCGGATCATGCGTCCAGCCTAGGAGGGCGACGATCCCCTGGCGACCGCGCGCAGCATCCCGACATCCACAGCGGTCAGCGAGGCGACCTGGAAGGTCGCGGGAACGCGCGGACCGTCTCCGACGACGACGGTCGCGCAGCCCGCGGCCACCGCGGATGCGGCACCGACGAGGGAATCCTCGAGCGCGACACATCGGTGCGAGGGAAGGCCGAGGATCTCGGCGGCGCGAAGGTAGGGATCCGGCGCGGGCTTCGTGCGCGCCGTGTCGTCCGCCGTCACGATCGCATCGAACACCGAGAGATCGACGGTCTGCGCGAATCGCTCCACCCAGTGCCGCGGAGACGAGGTGACGAGAGCCAGCGGCACCTGTGCGGCGACCAGTGCATCGAGCAGCGATCGAGCGCCGAGCATCCAGGAGACGCCGTCGGCGTACGCCTCGAGCGACCGCCGATCGAGCTCTTCCGCGACCGCTGCCGTCGTCATCTCGAGCGGCAGGCGGCTGCGCAGGGTTGCCGCCGCGCGGTGCAGGTCGAGCCCCTCCAAGGTCGACACGAGAGCGGGGTCGTCCGTGCCGCCGTGCCGGCGCACGAACTCCTCGACGACCACGAGCCAGGCGCTCTCGGTGTCGAGAAGCGTGCCGTCCATGTCGCTGAGCACGGCCCACTCGGGTCGTGGCGCGTCGGCCGAGCTCGGCGTGCGGTCGGGCATGAGGGTCCTCCGGTCTGCGACCGGGAAGGATCGCTCAGCCCATCCGACCGGACGAGACGCGCAGTGCGGAATCCGTCAGCGAACTCGGGGTGAACACCGCGTGGCCGGCACGTGAAACCCGATGGACAGGTGCCGGCAGATGTGCAGATCGACGGCAGTGGAGAGCTTTTCCCGCCGCTGAGCGCGGATACGCTGACGGCGGTGTGCCCGCTCTGCAGGGCGAGGGAGAGGAGAGGCCACATGCATCGCTATCGGGAGATCGCGCGTGATCTGAGCATCCAGATCATCGATGGGGCGTTCGACGAGGGCGGGATGCTGCCGCCGGAAGAACAGCTCTCCCTCAGCTACGGAGTCTCCCGCGGCACGGTGCGCAACGCACTCGTGCTGCTCGCGCGGCAGGGAGCGATAGCGCCCCGCCGCGGATCGGGCTGGCTCGTGCGCACCACACTGCAGAGTCAACGGCTCTCGGAGATGCGCTCCTTCGCGCAGTGGGCGCGAAGCCGTGGGCTGGAGCCAGGGGGACGAGTGGTCTCGCAGCGCCGCAGGGCCCCCACAGCGCTCGAGGCGAGGCAGTTGCGCGGCGGGTCCCGCGCCGGCGACGTGCTCGAAGGCGTGCGACTGCGCATGCTCAACAGGCGCGTCGTGATGCTCGAGCGCACGGCCTACCCCGCATGGATCGCTCCGATGATCGAAGCGCTGTCGCCTGAGGAGCCGTCGGTCGTCGGTGCGCTGGAAGAGCGCCACGGGGTGCGCATGGTGCACGGGGAACACCCGATCGATGCCATCGCCGCGGCCAGTGACGATGCGCGACTGCTCGAGGTGCGACGGTCGAGTCCCCTGCTCCGCGTGAATCGGGTCAGCTACGCGGCAGACGGTCGCGCCATCGAAGCGGGAGACGACCGATATCTGGCAGACACCATGTCGTTCCAGGTGCAGGCATCGCTGCAGGGCACCACTCTGACCAGGCAGGCCAACTGAGGCGGGCCCCCGACCGGTCTCTCCGACCCGTCGGGTTCACCGCGGTGGACTGCTGTGCGCACGCGTCCAGCAGGATCCGGTCGGGGAGGCGGGATGTGGCCGTCCGTTCACCTTCCGTGCATCCGCGGTTGGGTGTCCGCGGCGACGCTCGAGACATCAGCCCACTCGTCTCGAAAGGACGACACCCATGCATCCCTCCCGACCTCAGACCCCGATGAGGGGCGTCGCCCTGTTCGGTGTCGCACTGTCTGCCGTGCTGGTCGCCAGCCCGATCGCCGCGAGCGCACAGGCGGTGCCGGTGCCGCACGAGGTGCTCGCTGCTGCCGAATCGTCGTTCCGGGTCCCGACCGGCGCGCTCGTCGCCGGCAGCACCGTGCGCATCGAGTACGCGACCGACAAACCCGACGACACGAACTGGATCGGGTTCTACCGCGACGGCGAGATCCCCGGGGGCGGCGGCCAGGTCTCCGTCTCCTGGAAGTATGCCCCGACAGCCGCGGGGACGGTCGAACTCGAGGTTCCCGCAGCCCCCGGCGTCTACACGCTCTGGTACCTCGCCGCAGACGGCTACGAGCCTCTCGCGACGCAGCAGACCGTGACCGTGAGCGCTGCCGGCGGCGAGCTGAGCCCCGGCGATCCGGCGGCCCCCGTCGACATCGTGCCCGTGACCACAGGCGTCGCGACCGATGGAGTGCTGCTGCGGGAGGGGTTCGACGCCGGGGTGCCCGAGACATGGTCGGTGGAGTCCGCCTCGACCATGGACGGCGTCGGAACCGCGGCCTATCGAGGCTGGTCCGCCACGACGCGTGACCAGTGGACGGCGAGCATCGACGAGATGCGTGCACGGTTCGCCCGCCCGCTCGCAGGTTTCGCGGTCGCCGACGCCCAGCAGTTCGGAGCGCAGCCTTTCTCGTCGACGCTGACCAGCGCCGCGGTCGACGTCGAGTACCTGCGCCCGCTGGAGCTCTCGTTCGACAGCCACTATCGCGGGGCCCCCGCGCAGACAGGTGTGGTGCGTGCGAGCTTCGACGGAGGCGACTGGACGGAGGTGCTGCGGCTCGACTCCGCATCCGTGGCCGACGGCTACGACCCGCTGCAGCTGAACTACATGCAGGAGATCGCGATCGACGTGCCTGCCGGTGCTGCCGAGGTGCGGTTCCAGTGGCAGCTCGACGCCGCGGATGCCGGCGCCCGCTACTGGGCGATCGACTCGGTGACCGTGCGCCAGGGCGCGCTCGCGAGCGACGAGGCGTCGACGACGCTGTGGACGGTGTCGGACATCCAAGGTCACCCGCAGGACTTCGAACACGGTCTCAACGATCTGCACGAGCTCGCGCCCGACCCCGCGGGTCTGCTGATCGTCGGAGACCTCGTGAACTCCGGCACACCGACCGAATGGGACGAGATCTACCAGGTGATGGAGAACACGACCGCGATCCGCCCCGAGACCACCGTCGCGTCGATCGGCAACCACGAGCGATATGCGAGCGGAGGTTTCGCGGCGAACTTCGAGCGGTTCCTCGCGTTCGCCGAGCGCGACAGGGCGTATGCCGAGTACGTGCTCAGCGGTCCGGGGGGTCAGGTCCCCGTGATCACCATCGGTCAGGAGATCAGCGGGCCGTCCGATGTCGCGATGACCGACGAGCAGGTGACATTCCTCGAGGAGCGCCTCGCGCACTGGACCGCACGGGGCTCGCAGGTGATCGTCAACACGCACTTCCCGCTCGGCGACACCGTCTCGGCCTCGTGGATCCCCTGGTACCACGACCATCACCTGATGAACGACCGACTCACGAGCATCCTCGGCAACTACCCGAACGCCGTCGTCTTCAGCGGCCACACCCACTACCCGGCGACGCTGGGTGACTGGGCGGTGCAGCGCCGCACGGCGGACGGCCATCCCGACGGCTTCTGGTCGGTGAACACGGTGGCGATGCACGTGGGGTGGGATGCGCGCGGCGAGAACACGCAGGGCATCACCGAGGTCACGATCGGCGATGTCAACAACGGCCTGA
>NZ_JAGGPD010000321.1 GCF_018613995.1 Microbacterium sp. ISL-103
ACCCTCACTGGCGTGCACGGGCCGAGAGGACACTGCAGCGCATCCGCTCGGATGACACGGTGGAGCTGTGGATCGCCGTGGCGGATGGCGCGGTGATCAGTGCAGGGCGCCTCGAACCCGTGGCGGCGACGGACTTCGCGGGGCTCTGGGGTGGTGCGACGATCACCTCGTGGCGTGGCCGGGGGATCTACCGCGCACTCACCGCGCGACGCGCTCGTTCCGCTCTCGCTCGCGGCAAGCGCTACCTGCAGTCGGACTCGACGGAGTTCTCCCGACCCATACTCGAGCGCGCAGGGCTCATCACGGTGTCGACCACCACTCCCTACGTCTGGACGCCGGAGGCGGACTGAGCAGCTCTCCGTTCGCGGCGCCGGCGGGCATCTCGAGGTGCAGCACCGGGCTCGCGACCCCGATGTCGGTGGCCCGGCATACGCTGGAGGTATGCAAACCACCCGCAGCGTCCGTCCTTTCGAGGTCATCAGCGAGTACGAGCCTGCCGGCGACCAGCCGAAGGCCATCGCCGAGCTGGCGTCGCGCATCAACGCCGGTGAGACCGACATCGTGCTGCTCGGTGCGACGGGTACCGGCAAGTCGGCGACCACGGCCTGGCTGGTCGAGCAGGTGCAGCGTCCGACGCTCGTGCTGGCGCACAACAAGACTCTCGCGGCGCAGCTCGCGAACGAGTTCCGCGAGCTGATGCCGAACAACGCAGTCGAGTACTTCGTCTCGTACTACGACTACTACCAGCCAGAGGCCTACGTCCCGCAGACCGACACCTTCATCGAGAAGGACTCGTCGATCAACTCCGAGGTCGAGCGCCTCCGTCACTCGACCACGAACTCGCTGCTCAGCCGACGCGACGTGATCGTCGTCTCCACGGTCTCATGCATCTACGGTCTCGGCGCGCCCGAGGAGTACCTCCGAGCGATGGTCGCGCTGCAGGTGGGGGAGCGGTACGACCGCGATGCGCTCATTCGCCAGTTCATCTCGATGCAGTACAACCGCAATGACGTCGACTTCTCGCGGGGCAACTTCCGCGTGCGGGGCGACACGATCGAGATCATCCCGGTGTACGAAGAGCACGCCATCCGCATCGAGCTGTTCGGCGACGAGATCGAGGGGCTCTATTCGCTGCACCCGCTCACCGGCGAGGTCATCGAGAAGCTCGACTCGGTGCCGATCTTCCCCGCCTCGCACTACGTCGCGGGAACCGATGTGATCCAGCGCTCGATCGGCACGATCGAGCATGAGCTCGAGGAGCGCCTCAAGGAGTTCGAACGCCAGGGCAAGCTCCTCGAAGCGCAGCGACTGCGGATGCGCACCACCTTCGACCTCGAGATGCTGCAGCAGCTGGGCTTCTGCTCGGGCATCGAGAACTACTCGCGGCATATGGACGGTCGCCAGCCAGGAGAGCCGCCCCACACGCTGCTGGACTTCTTCCCCGACGACTTCATGCTCGTGATCGATGAGTCCCATGTCACCGTTCCGCAGATCGGTGCGATGTACGAGGGCGACGCGTCCCGCAAACGGACGCTCGTCGATCATGGCTTCAGGCTGCCGAGCGCGATGGACAACCGGCCGCTGCGCTGGGACGAGTTCAAGAACCGGATCGGTCAGACGGTCTACCTCTCCGCGACCCCCGGCAAATACGAGATGGGAATCGCCGACGGCGTGGTCGAGCAGATCATCCGTCCGACCGGTCTCGTCGACCCGCACATCATCGTCAAGCCGTCCAAGGGTCAGATCGATGATCTCCTCGAGGAGATCAGGGTGCGCGTCGAGCGAAACGAGCGTGTGCTCGTGACCACGCTCACCAAGAAGATGTCCGAAGAGCTCACCGATTTCCTCGGAGAGCACGGTGTGCGGGTTCGCTATCTGCACTCCGATGTCGACACGCTGCGACGGGTCGAACTGCTCAGCGAGCTGCGGGCAGGCGTCTACGACGTCCTCGTGGGCATCAACCTGCTCCGTGAGGGCCTCGACCTTCCCGAGGTGTCGCTGGTCGCCATCCTCGATGCCGATAAAGAGGGCTTCCTCCGCTCGGGCACATCGCTCATCCAGACGATCGGGCGTGCGGCGCGAAACGTCT
>NZ_JAGGPD010000322.1 GCF_018613995.1 Microbacterium sp. ISL-103
TCGCAACATCATCGCCGGGATCGCGCTCGCCGCGACCGCAACCCTCGCCCTCGCCGGATGCGCGACCGGCACGAGCGACGCGGGATCGGGCGAGCCTGCGGCCGGCGACGAGTACGACCTCATCGAGGCGGGCACCCTGACGGTCTGCTCCGACATCCCCTACGCACCGTTCGAGTTCGAGGGCGGCGACAACGGCACGGGCTACACCGGCTTCGACATCGACCTGCTCGACGCGATCGCGAAGGAACTCGACCTCAAGCTCTCGGTGCAGGACGTCGGATTCGACGCGCTGCAGTCGGGTACCACGCTCGCTGCCGGTCAGTGCGACATCGGCGCCTCGGCGATGACGATCACCGACGAGCGCAAGGCCAACATCGACTTCTCCGAGCCGTACTACGACTCGCTGCAGTCGCTGCTGGTGCGCACCGACTCGGGCATCGAGTCCATCGACGACCTCTCGGGCAAGAACGTCGGCGTGCAGCAGGGCACCACGGGTGAGGCGTACGCGACGGAGAACGCCGAGGGCGCGGAACTCGTGCAGTACCCCTCCGACGGTGAGCTCTGGCCCGCCATGCAGGCAGGGCAGATCGACGCGATCCTCCAGGACCAGCCTGTGAACCTCGAGCACGAGAAGGCGGACAGCGCCTACAAGATCGTCGAGGAGTACGAGACCGGTGAGTCCTACGGCTTCGCCTACGCGAAGGGCGAGAAGGATGCGCTGCGCGAGGCGGTCGACGGTGCGCTGAAGGACCTCCGCGACAGCGGCGACTACGACACGATCTACGACACGTACTTCACCGCGAAGTAATCGGCGAGCGACGAAGAGCTGGGAGACCTTGACAATGGCGTTGAGGCGCACCACGAAGAGCAAGCTGTATCGGTACACCGTCTATGTGGTGCTGATCGCGGTCGCCGTCTGGCTGATCGTCAGCACCGACTGGGCGCGCATCGCGCAGCTCTACTTCAACCCCGAGGTCGCGGCGAAGATGCTCCCGGGCATCATCACCACGGCACTCGTCAACACGCTGTGGTTCACCGCCGTCGCGTTCGCCGGCGGCCTGCTGCTCGGCATCGTGCTGGCGCTGCTGAAGCTGTCGAGCATCGGACCCTTCCGGTGGATCGCGACGGCATGGATCGAACTGTTCCGCGGGCTTCCCGCGATCCTCACGATCTTCGCCATCGCCTTCATCCTGCCGATCGGGCTCGGCGTGCCGGGCACGAAGCTCGGCGGGCCGGTCGTGCTCGGCCTGATCGGTCTGATCCTGGTGGCATCGGCCTACATGGCCGAGACGATCCGCGCCGGCATCCAGGCGGTTCCGAAGGGGCAGACGGAAGCCGCGCGGTCGCTCGGCATGTCTCCCATGAAGACGACGTTCTGGATCGTGGTGCCGCAGGGATTCCGCATCATCATCCCGCCGCTGACCAATGAGTTCGTGCTGCTGCTGAAGGACACCTCGCTGCTCTTCGTCGCGGGGTCCTTCATCTGGTCGAAGGAGCTGACGAACTTCGCCCGCGACGCGAGCACGCAGAACGCCAACGGAACACCGCTGATCATGGCGGCGGCGCTGTACCTGATCGTGACGATCCCCCTCACGCGCTTCAGCGCGTACCTGGAACGAAGGATGTCGAGGCAGCGATGATCACCGATCTGATTGACGTCCACGCACCCGCGATCGACCTGCAGGGGCTCGTGAAGAGCTTCGGCGACAACGAGGTGCTCAAGGGCATCGA
>NZ_JAGGPD010000323.1 GCF_018613995.1 Microbacterium sp. ISL-103
GCCGCGATCGCCCGGAGCGTCGTGGACCACTCCCCCTGATCGGCCCCGGCCGCGTCGCGCAACGACGCGACGATGTCATCGACCTCGGCCTGCGCCTCGCCGGACAGCAGCCAGCCGATCGTGTCGCGCAGCACGTCGCCCTGCTGCGTGAGGCGCGCGGCGAGCGCTCCCACACCGTGGCCGTCGCCCAGGAGCTCGAGCAGACCGAGCGTGTCGGCGACGGGCCGCAGGCCGCTCAGCGACTCGAAGCGGTCGCTGAGCGCGACGA
Organism: Microbacterium sp. ISL-103; assembly: GCF_018613995.1. GTDB lineage: Bacteria > Actinomycetota > Actinomycetes > Actinomycetales > Microbacteriaceae > Microbacterium. The sequence goes on from NZ_JAGGPD010000323.1 coordinate 269, forward strand.
TCAGCTCGGGCTTGTGATTGTCGTCGCGATAGTTGCGGTTCGGATCCGCGGCATCGAGCCGCGCTTCGCGCTCCCACCCTTTCCTCGCCTGCTCGATCGTGGGGTGCACCTGGATCGACAGCGGAGAACCTGCGGCGAGGAGCTTCAGCAGATAGGGCAGGGTTCCGCCGGTGACGGAATCGAGCGTGCCGTCGCCCTGCACATCGGCGGGATCACCGGGGTGATCGCCGAACCACACCTCCGCCTCGGGACCACCCGCAGGGGTGCGCCCTTCCAGGTCGGCCAGGAGCGTCGTCGATCCCCAGGCGTAGTCGCGGGGCACGTTGGAGAGGCTGAGAAGCATGCCACCAGAGTATTGGCAGCGGAACGCATCGGGCCACGTTCGGCGTCCTCAGCTGCGCGGCCCGCCCCGCGCGGTAGCCTGAACGCGATGGCGCAGTACACCAAGCACCCGGTGAAGGCCCCGCCCACCGCGCCCGAGCGCGAGTCGACGGGGCATCTCATGCTGCGCGGATACATCATCCTCGTGCTGTTCACGACGTTCGCCCATTCCGCCGTCTACAACTTCGTCGGCGAGATCGGCTCGGTCGTCGCTCTCGTCGCCTTCCTCATCGCCACGCTCGCCATCGGCGTGCCGATGATCTCCCGCCGGCGCCCGCACCCCTTCGCCTGGCGGCGGCTGCCCTGGGCCGCGACGGCCTACACCGTCCTCGCTCTGGTCTCCGTCGCCTGGTCGCAGTGGCGCGGCGCCACGATCATCACCTGGGTTCTGCTCGCGACGGTCACGGTGAACGCGCTGTTCATCGTGCACGTGCTCACGTGGCATGAGATCGTGCGCGCCCTCGCCTCCGCCTTCAAGTGGATCCTCGGTCTCTCACTGGCGGTGGAGCTCTGGGTCGCCCTGGTCGTGCACAGGCCGATCCTCCCGAACTTCTTCGTCCGCCCCGACGGCGAGACGAACCCGCATTGGTACTGGGTGCGGGGCAACCTCCTCGACGGCGGACGCATCCAGGGCATCGTCGGCAACTCGAACCTCCTCGCGATCATCAGCCTGTTCGCGCTCCTCACCTTCGGCATCCTGTTCGTCGCCCGCGCGCGCTGGCGCACCACGCTGGCACTGTGGGCGCTCCTTGCCGCCTACTTCATGGTCAGGGCAGGATCCGCGACCGCATACGCCTGCGCCGCCGCCGCAGCCCTGGTGCTCGTGGTCGCGCTGCTGATGCGTCGCGCCACCACCCCCGCACTGCGCACACGGCTGTACGTCGTCTTCATCGGCGGCACCGCAGTGGCCGCCGCCGCCGTCTGGCTGCTGCGCGAGCCGCTCTTCGCCCTCCTCGGCAGGAGCGCCGACCTCACCGGCCGGTCGGACAAGATCTGGGACAAGGTCCTCGAGCGTGCGGCCGAGCATCCGATCTTCGGCAACGGCTTCTCGAGCCCCTGGGTGCCGTTCGACCCTGCCTTCGCGGGCTGGATCGAAGACCATGGCATCACGGTGTTCCATGCGCACAACATGTGGCTCGACGTGCTGATGCAGCTCGGCGTGGTCGGAGTCGTGCTCATCGCTCTCGCCTACGGCGGCCTGCTGTGGAGGTCGTGGTTCTTCGCCGTCGATCGCCCGCGTTGGGATCTGAAGGCCGACCGGGCGTACTCGCCCCTCACGCTGCTGCCCAGCCTCTTCACCGTCGTCCTGCTCATCCAGGGCCTCACCGAGTCGACGCCGATCATGCTGTGGGGCTGGATGCTGCTCGTGCTGCTGTCGTTCAAGATCAAGGCCGTGCCCCTCGTCGGCGTCGGCGAGCGCGAGCGCGTGATCGAGCGCGGCGAGAGAACCCGGCGGGTTCCGTGACGCCCGAGCGTCGGCTGGCGGACCTCCTGGGCTCGGCCGAATTTGCCCGCGCCTACACGATCGCCGTACTGACCGCGGTCTTCGCGGCCTTCCCCATCGAACGGGCGGCATCGCCGGTGACGCTGGCCACGGTCATCGCCGTGCTCTGCGCTCTGGGAGCCTGCATCCTGTGGGTGCGGCGGGAAGAGCTCTCGCTGCTGCGGATCGCGCCCTCCTCTCTGCTCGCCTTCCTGGCCTGGGCGCTGGTGAGTCTCGTCTGGACCACCGACAAGTCGGACACCGCATTCGGCTGGATGGCTCTGTTCGGATTCGCATTCCTGGCGATCACCGTCGGCCACATCCGCGACACGCTGCAGACGGTCCGGGCGCTGGGCGACTCGCTGAGGCTGCTGCTGCTCGTCTCGTTGGGCCTGGAGATCCTCTCGGGCGTGCTTCTCGACATGCCGTTCACCTTCCTCGGCATCGAGGGCGACCTGGCTGTCGGCGGGCCTGTGCAGGGGATCTTCGGAAGCCGAAACATGCTCGGCTTCGTCACCGTGATCGCGTTGATCACCTTCGTGGTCGAGTGGCGCTCGCAGTCCCTGACCGCACGTATCGCGATCCCCTCGATCGCACTCGCCACCCTTCTCGCGTTCCTGTCGTCCTCCCCCACCGTGCTCGTGCTCGCCGCAGCCGTCGGCGTGGTCGCGGTGGCCCTCGCGATCGTGCGCCACGCGCCGTCCGAGCGGCGCACGATCGTGCAATGGGTTCTCGGTGTGCTCGTCACGATCGCCCTCGCCGCGGCGTTCGCCCTGCGCCACGTGATCATCGCGATGCTCGACGCGGGCTCGGACTTCTCGATCAGGGCGACCCTGTGGAACACGATCCTCGACTTCGTCGCACTCAAGCCGATCGAGGGGTGGGGGTGGTACGGACCGTGGGCCCGGGGCGAGTACCCGTTCACCTACATCAACTTCCTGCTCGATGATCGCCATCAGAGCGCCTTGAACGCGTATTTCGACGTGCTGCTGCAGCTCGGTGCGGCAGGCCTCGTGCTCTTCCTCCTGCTCGGCGGGGTGGCCATGGTCCGCTCCTGGCTGGTGGCGAGCGTGCGCCGTTCGGTCGTCTACGCCTGGACGCCGCTCATGCTCGTCACCCTCGCCGTCGACTCGATGTTCGAGAGCTTCACCCTGGCCGGCGCCGGATGGTTCATGCTCGTCCTGTGCGCGCTGCGCGCCGGGCAGTCCCGCTCGTGGCGCGAGAGCATCGACGCCGCGCACACCGGGGCCATCCCCACCCTGCGTCCCGAGCGCTGACCCGCGCGAGACGTCGTCATGGCGTGCTCTCCGGAGATGCCAAGCCGCGCCCAGTAAGCTACTCACTGCTCGTCGAGCGCCCGCGGCCCGGGTGAACCGGTCCCCCGTGCGCGAACAATCGGAGAATGAACCCTTGGTCCACATCCTGCAGAACGTCGTCTTCCCTCTCGACCGCGACCCCGACCTCCTGCCGCTGTATGCAGATCCCGAGACGTGGTCCGTCATCGAAGAAGAGCCGGTGCGCGTCTCCAACCGCGCTCACCTGGGCAACATCCTGGGCAGGCATCGCGCTCGGATCGTCGCAGGTCGACGGGTCTCCCTCGGCACCTACTTCAACGCGTTCCCCGCGTCGTACTGGCAGCACTGGACCAGCGTCCGCGAGGTGCGGCTCACGGTGCGCACCACCGGCCCCGCGACGATCCTCGTCTACCGGTCGAACGGCAGCGGCATCCGTCAGCGCGTTGCGACCCGCGAGGTCACGGGCGAGTCGTCGACGTCGTTCGACCTCGATCTGACGCAGTACAGCGACGGCGGATGGATCTGGTTCGACGTCGTCGCCGACGAGAAGCACGCCGTGCTCGAGGGCGCCGAATGGACCACCGAGCAGGAGCCGGCGCGCGCGGGCAAGGCGTCGCTCGGCATCACCACATACAACAAGCCCGACTACTGCGTCGAGACTCTGCGGGCACTGGCCGCATCGCCCGACGCCCTCGAGTTCGTCGACCGCATCTTCCTGGTCGATCAGGGGACGCAGCTGGTCTCCGACCAGGACGGCTACGACGAGGTCGCAGAGCAGCTCGGCGAGACCCTGCAGGTGATCCGCCAGGCGAACCTCGGCGGTTCCGGCGGTTTCGCGCGCGCCATGCACGAATCCCTCCAGCGCCCGGAGAGCGATTTCGTGCAGCTGCTCGACGACGACGTGCGTCTCGAGCCCGAATCGCTGCGACGGTCGATCGTGTTCGGCCAGTACGCCACCACTCCCGTCCTCGTGGGCGGGCACATGTTCGACCTGCTCGATCGGCCCAAGCTGCACGGCTGGGCCGAGGTCGTCGACGAGCACCCCTTCATGTGGCGCAACCTCTACCAGGAGAAGATGCCGCACGACTTCGGCGTCGCCAACCTGCGTCAGTCGCCGCTGCTGCACATGCGGATGGACTCCGACTACAACGGGTGGTGGATGTGCCTCATCCCGCTCGACGCGGTGCGCGAAGTCGGACTCTCCCTGCCGGCGTTCATCAAGTGGGACGACGCGGAGTTCTGCCTCCGCGCCGGTGAGGCGGGGTTCCCGACGGTCTCGATGCCCGGCGTGGCGCTGTGGCACGTCTCGTGGGTCAACAAGGACGACACGATCGACTGGCAGGCCTACTTCCACGCCCGCAATCGCATCGTCGCCGGACTTCTGCACTCGAACGCCCCGCGCGGCGGTCGACTGCTCACGCACAGCCGCCGGGTCGACCTCAAGCACCTGATGATGATGCAGTACTACCCCGTCGCTCTGCGGGCTCTGGCGCTCAAGGACGTACTCTCGGGTCCCGCGCACATGCGGAGGAATCTCGCCACCGCCATGCCCGCGGCGCGCGCTCTGTCCGCCGAGTACCCCGAGACCGTGGTGCATCGCGACCCCTCGAAGGTCCTGCACGCCCGGCACGGTCGCCAGGTGTACAAGCGCCTGTCGAAGAACGACTACGACAGCCCGAAGGGCATGCGGCTCCGCTGGTTCACTCTGTCGACGCTGGTGTCTCACTGGCTGCATCGCCCGAACCCCGCCAACCTCGATCAGCCCGAGGTGGAGTTCGGCAAAGAGGATGCCCACTGGTGGCGCGTGCCCGCGTTCGACAGTGCGCTCGTGAGCGCCGCCGACGGCTCGGGGAAGAACATCTACACGCGCGACCGCGCCAAGTACCGCAGGATGCTGCGCGAGACCGTGCGCCTGCACGCGCAGCTGCGACGCCGCTGGCCCGAACTGCAGCGGGAGTACCGAGAGGCGCTTCCCGACCTGACATCGCCCTCGTCGTGGCGCGAGATCTTCGAGGAGAAGGCATGACCGTGGAGTCCACCGGGTTCGATCCGGCGTCGGCGAGCATCGTCATCGTCACCTTCAACCGGTCGCATCTGCTGACGGGGCTGCTCGAGAGCATCTCGACGATGGACCCGCAGCCGGGCCACGTCGTGATCATCGACAACGCCTCGTCCGACGACACGACCGAGGTGGTGGAGTCGTTCCGCGAACGGCTGGGCACCGAGATCGTCTACCGGCGACTCGAGACGAACACCGGCGGCTCCGGCGGCTTCAGCGAGGGAATGCGCACGGCCTACGAGCTCGGATCCGAGTGGATCTGGATGATGGACGACGACGTCGAGGTCGTACCCGACGGTCTCGCCAAGATGGGCAAGTGGACGCCGCGCTTCAAGAGCATCCAGGGTCGCCGATACGACTACGACGGCAGCGAGTTCTACTGGCAGTACCGGATCGCCCAGCGCATGGGGATCCCGATCCCGCTCGCCCCTTCCGGCTTCGACGCCCCCGGGTTCAAAGAGATGAACAGCGG
>NZ_JAGGPD010000324.1 GCF_018613995.1 Microbacterium sp. ISL-103
AGGTCCTAGGGCCCGAGGTCCTGGCCGAGTCGTGCGGCCTGGATCGGCGTCATACGGTGGTGGCCGTCATGCAGCAGCGGGATGTCGGGACCGAACTCGTTGCGCACGGCCTCGAAAACACCCGGCAGGTGGTTCAGGTACGCACGGGTATCCCAGTCCTCCTCCACCGGCCTCGCACCACGGCGGGCCGGCTCGTGGTCGTACCGAGCCTCTCCTCCCCCGGTGTCTGCCGACTGCGAGGCGATGCCATAGATCGCCTTGAGCGTGGGCACCCCGGTCTGCACACGGATCGCCTTGTATCCCTGCTCCTGATGAGCCCGGATGGAGTCGAAGAGCTCGGGAAGCTCTTTGCCCGAGGCGTGCCCGTAGGCCATCAGACCTTTCCGGCTGGCTCCGCCGAGCAGCTGGTAGACCGGAAGGCCGGCCACCTTGCCCTTGATGTCCCACAGCGCCATGTCGACGGCGGCGATCGCAGCCATCGTCACAGGTCCGCGTCGCCAGTAGGCGCTGCGGTAGAGGAACTGCCAGGTGTCTTCGATGCGCGATTCGTCGGCACCGATCAGCAGCGGAACCACGTGCTCGGTCAGGTAGGCGACGACCGCGAGCTCGCGGCCGTTCAGCGTCGCGTCGCCGAGTCCGGTCACGCCGTCTGCGGTCGTGATCTTGAGTGTGACGAAATTGCGGTCGGGACTCGTGACGATGACGTCGGCCCTGTCGATGGTCATGCGTTTCTCCTCTACGTGAAGGCGATCGGTCAGGCGTCCGCGCCGGCGTCCGTGCCGGGCTTGCGTCCGTCGAGCCCACGCCAGCGCTGGCGCAGAGCGAACGCGGCGGACTTCGGCCGGCGCTCGCGAGTGAAGATGCCCTTCTTGTTGCCGCCCACCCGGTGCAGGCCGTTGGTCGTGGCGAAGTCCGCGAAGTTCCAGATCTGCTCGCCGACGAACTGCGGGAACCGATCGAAGACGCGGTGGTACATCGCGAGAAGGTCGGTCTGGTACTCCTCGGTCCACACCTGGTCCCAGACCGAGTGCAGCCCCGGCATCGTGTCGGCGCCGTACTCGAGCATCATGATCGGCTTGCCGGTGCGATCGATCCACCCCTGGATGTCACCCTGCAGATACAACTCCGCCGTGGCGAGATCGCCCGCGTTGATGTACCAGCCGTAGTAGCGGTTGAGACTCACGACGTCGAAGAGGTCGATGATCTGGTCGTTCTTGAAGGTCGCGAACATGACCATCGAGTAGGTGATCGGACGCGTCGGGTCGAGCTCGCGCACCAGGTTCACCAGCGGCTCGAAGTACTCGCGCGCACCGTCTTCGTTCGAGGCGGGCTCGTTGGCGATGCACCACAGCACCACCGACGGGTGGTTCTTGTCGCGCCCGATGAGCTCACGCAGGTGCTGCGCATGCGCGGCGTGCGTCTCCGCCCCCGCATACTGCTCCGAGAAGGTGGGGAACGGCGGCGTGCCGCTGAGACCGCCGACGACGCCCATGTTGAGTCCCACAGCCGCGGTCTCGTCGATCACCAGGATGCCGTGGCGGTCGGCGAAGTCGAGGACGTCTTCGGCGTAGGGGTAGTGCGAGGTGCGGAACGAGTTCGCCCCCGTCCACTCCATCAGCTGGAAGTCGTGCACCATGTACGCGTCGTCGTGACCCTTGCCGCGCACGAACGTGTCTTCGTGCTTGCCGAACCCGGTGAAGTAGAACGGTTCGCCGTTGACGAGGAACTCCTCGCCGCGCACCCCGACCGTGCGCACTCCGACAGCCAGCGAATACGTGTCGAGCACGTCCTCTCCATCGACGGCCTCGACCGTCAGCTCGTAGAGGTAGGCGGCGCCCGGCTTCCAGAGCACGACGTCTGCGATCTCGAGACGGCCCTCCGGACCGGATGCCGTCGCCACGACGCTGCCTGCGGCATCCGCCAGGCTGACACGCACGTCGGCACCGCCGACCGTCTCGATGCGGTAGTCGACGAACCCGGTCGATCCCTCGAAGGTCGTCACCACCGTGACGTCGTCGACGTGCACCTGCGGCAGCGAGTACAGCGACACCGATCGGGCGAGGCCCGCGTAATTGTAGAAGTCGTGGAAGTAGGTCTGGGTCTTCGCTCCGGTCATGCCGACCTCGATCTTGCCCGGCGGGATGGTGGTGTTGCTGAGGTCGGGGCTCACCGCGACGGTGAGCCGGAACGCGGTGCCCGGCTTCACGACATCGGTGACGTCGATGTCGAACGGCGTGTAGCCGCCGACGTGGCCTCCGACGAGCTGGTCGTCGACGTAGACCTTCGCCGAGTGCGTTGCCGCATCGAAGCGCAGGAGTATGCGCTCCCCCGCCCAGCCGCGCGGCACCTGCACCGACCGCTGGTAATAGACCCAGCCGACGTGGTCGCGAATGGCCGGATCGGTGAAGAGATCGTTGTAGCTCGCAGGAACGGCTGCTTCGAGAGGCGTGTCGAGGCCTGCGAGCCAGGGCTCCTCCGGGAGGCGGGAGTCGATTCCGAACTTCCAGACTCCGTCGAGCTTGACGAGGTCACGGGTTGCGGTGGCGATGGGCTTGAGCATCAAGGGCCTTTCGTGCGCTTCTTTGCGTTCTTGGTTTCAGTACAGCAGAGTTCAGGAAAAATGGCAACCGATTGCCAGCTAGATGGTCTCGCCGGCGTCCGCGAGCAGTGTGCTGCCGGTCATCACCATCGAGAGGTCGCTGGCGCAGAACAGCACCACGCGTGCGATGTCGTCGGGTGTTCCCTGACGGCCGATCAGACTCTGCGACATCGCCGACGGCATGGTGGAAGGATCGATGCCGGCGGCTGCCATCTGCTCCATCGCCGCGGCCGCCATCGCCATGTTCCCCTCGGTCGGCACGTAGCTGGGAGCGACGCCGAGCACGCGGATGCCCTGCGGCGCGAGCTCCAGAGCGAGCTGCTTCGTGAGCCCTCGCACCGCATGCTTCGACGAGACGTAGGCCGACAGGCCGGGGGCGGTCCCCCGGAAGCCCGCGGTCGAGACGATATTGACGATGACGCCGCCCTGCGGCATCCGACGGGCCGCTTCGCGTGCCCCATTGCGCACGCCCCGGGTGTTGACCGCGAAGACCTGCTCCCAGGTCTCGTCGCTCATCTCGACAAGGGACTCGCTGGGGAAGATCCCGGCGTTGTTCACCCAGATGTCCGGGGCACCGACGTCGCCCGCTGCGGAGTCCGTCGCCGCAGCGACCGATGCGGAGTCGGTGACATCCATGCGCACGCCCACCGCCCGCACCGAGAAGTGCACGGTGATCTCCGCCGCAGCCGCTCGCGAGCGATCCTCATCGAGGTCGGCGATCACGATGCTCGCACCGGCTTCGGCGAGTCGATCGGCGATCGCTCGACCGAGACCCTGCGCACCGCCCGTGACGAGCGCGGTGCGGCCAGTCAGATCGATCAGCGAGGCGAGGGGGTTCGATGAGACATCGGGGAAAGGAAAGGACATCATTGCTCCGTTTCGAAATGGGTGGGCTCAGCGGACGCTGAGCACCGAGAGGGAGATGAGGAGGCCGCCGGCGAAGGCGAGCGCGGCAGCGAGGAGATACAGCGCGGTGAAGTTCTCTGCGCCGGCGCCGATGGCCAGCACCGCCCCACCGAGAACCGGGGCGAAGACGCCCGGGATCTTCTGGGCGAACAGGGCGATGGCCATGTAGCGCCCCGCCTCCCTCTCGCGATCGGGAAGCACATCGAGCAGCAGCGCTTGGGCGACGGCCGAGAAGGTGGCGATGCCGAGGGAGTTCAGCAGGGTGCCCACCATGAGCGTCGGCAGGTCGTGGGCGAACGCCGAGACACTGCATCCCGCCGCGAAGAGAACGGCGCCCGCGAGGATGAAGGGCTTGCGCCTGCCCACCCGATCGCTCAGCCATCCCCCGCCGAGCGAACCGACCGTGGCCGTGACGATGCTCGACGCCGAGACGATCGCGAGCACTCCGGCGACATCCGGCACGCGCAGCTCGAGGCGCTGGGCGACGAAGAACACGGTGAAGCTGGTGGTGAGGGTCAGCCCCGAGAAGAAGATGAAGCGGCCGAGCCAGTTCCAGGCGAAGTCCGGGGCTTTGCGCGGATCGAAGCCGTAGCTCCGCAGCAGTCCGCCGACCGTCAGCCGGCGGTCGAGCACCATTCCCCTGCTGTCGGGATCGCGCACGACGGCGAGGAACGCGACCACCAGCACGACACCGACCGCCGCGGGCAGCGCGAAGACGAGGAGCACCTGGTCTCGGAAGAATCCGACGAGGATGATGCCGACGACGGGCGCGACCTGCATCGTGACGCCCGTGAGGCCGGAGACGCGTCCGCGTTGGTGCGGCGGCAGGCGATCCGCCTGCCAGTTGCCGAGCGACGCGGCCGCGGTGCCCCACCCGACGGTCGAGAGCGTCCAGCCGATCGTGAGCACGCTGAGATTCGGGGCGAGGGCCATGACCGGTACAGAGACCGCGCCGATCAGCAGACCAACCACGGTGAACGGACGCCGCCGCCCCCAGCGGCTGCGCAGGCGATCACTGAGGATGCCGGTGAGAGGGGCGAGCACGAGCGTGGCCGCCGAGCCGACCGCGAGGACGATGCCGAGGGCTTCGGTGCGCCCGGGGGCCAGTTGGTCGAGTCGCACGGCCAGCGAGTAGGCCATCGGCACGATCATCGCCATCCCCGCCCCGAAGGTCGCGGCGACGAGCAGCACGATCGATCGCAACGGGACATCACCCGCCACGCCTCCGCCGGAGGACTCCGGAAGAGGCGCGGCGAGAGGCTGCGGGAGCGCGAGGTTGCCTTCGGGAACGCGCCCCGCAGCCTCCGCAGGGCCTTCGCCCTGGGGATCGTCGACGTCGACGGTCATCTGCTCGGCCTCTGTGTGCGGCTTCTGTCAGGCCAGACCGTTGCGCTTCGCGACCTCGCCCAGCCAACCGAGGCTCGGCTTGGGGGTGCGCACGAACGTCTCCCGATCCACGGCGATCAGGCCGAAGGTCGGAGCCCAGTGTCCCCACTCGAAGTTGTCGAGCAGCGTCCAGTGCAGGTAGCCGCGCACGTCGACGCCCTCGTCGATCGTGTCGGCGAGTCCGCGCAGCGCGGCATCCGTGTACCGGATCCGCTGGGTGTCGTCGGCCGTGGCGATGCCGTTCTCGGTCACGATCACGGTGACGCCCTCGGAGACCTCCCATGCGTGGCGCACGGCCATGGCGAGCGAGTCGGGGCGGAACGCGGTTCCGACGAGCGTGTTGTCGGGGTGCGGCGGGTGCGGCACGAGACCGTTCGCATCGACCTCCTGCGACGAGTACGCCTGCACGCCGACGA
>NZ_JAGGPD010000325.1 GCF_018613995.1 Microbacterium sp. ISL-103
TCGGCATCGCCCTGCCGTTCGTCGGACTCGTCACGCTCGTCTATCTCGGGGCGATCGCTCTGGTGCTCCAGCTGCAGATCTCCCGACGCTCGAAGCAGGCCGGACAGGTCGCGCTGCGCTATTCGCTGAGGTCCTCACGACTCATCACCGAGATGATCGGCGCCCTTAAAGAGGTGACGCTCCGCGGCAGCGCGTCCGAGGTGGCAGGTGTCGTGCGCGAGAACCGAGCGCACGCGACTCGGGCGCGAGCGAACTCGCAGTTCCTCGCGCAGGTGCCGCGCTACGTCCTCGACGTCGCTCTGATCGGCGGCATCGTCGTCGTCGGCGCGACCGGTTTCCTCACTGAGGGCAACGTCGACGGGGCCATGGCCTCGATCGCTCTGTTCGGTCTGGCAGGCTTCCGGCTCGCTCCCTCGCTGATCCGGTTCCAGGGCGTGCTGCAGCAGCTGAACGTCAGCGCGCCGCATGCGCGTGCCGTCCTGGAAGAGGTCCGGCGCTCGGATCGCTACATGGAGGCAGCGAGCATCGGAGACACTGCGAGCCTCCCTGAGGAGCCACGGGCTCTTCGGTTGCGCGATGTGACGTTCCGGTATTCGCCGGACGCCGCTGACGCGGTCAGACACGTCGACATCGAGATCCCCTTCGGATCGCAGGTCGCGTTCGTCGGTGCATCCGGTGCGGGCAAGTCGACGATGATCGATCTTCTTCTCGGGCTGGTGGAGCCGACCGACGGAGCGATCACGGTCGATGATGTTCCGCTGGGTGGCGTCCTGAACGCATGGAGAGCGAACATCTCCTACGTGCCGCAGGAGGTCTCCCTCTTCGACGCGACCGTGGCTCAGAACGTCGCGCTCAGCTGGCGCACCGACTTCGATCGCGACCGCGTGCGCGAGGCGCTGTCGCGGGCACAGATCCTCCCGCTCATCGAGGCACGCGAGGGCGGCATCAACGGGCGTATCGGTGAGCGCGGGCTCGCTCTGTCCGGCGGTCAGCGTCAGCGGCTCGGGATCGCGAGAGCGCTCTACACCGACCCGATGGTCCTCGTGATGGACGAGGCGACGAGTGCGCTCGACACTGCGACCGAGGCGGCCGTCACGAACGCGATCGAAGAGCTGCGCGGATCTGTGACGACGATCACCGTCGCGCATCGCCTGTCGACCATCCGCCACGCCGACATCATCTTCTTCATGCGAGACGGAGAGGTCGCAGCGTCCGGTTCGTTCAACGAGGTCGTCGCCGCCGAGCCCGAATTCGCTCTGCAGGCGGCACTGGCCGGTCTCATCGAGGCGGAGGACCCCGGAGCCGACAGTGGTCTCTGAGTCGCCGGCTGCGTCGCCGGTCGTCGATGTGATCGTCGCCGTTCACAACACGAATCGACCGGTCGAACGAGCGGTCGCATCCGCGCTCCGCTCGTCGCTGCATGTGCGGGTCAGCGTCGTGGCGCACAACGTCGCATCCGAAGACATCGCGGCCCGCCTCGGGCGATTGGCCGATGACCCGCGCGTCCGGATCCTCGCGCTCGCCGACGGGGTGCGGTCGCCGGCGAACGCGTTCAACTGCGGTCTGGATGCCGCCACAGGCGAGTTCGTCACCATCATCGGATCCGACGACAGTCTCGAGGACGGCGCGCTCGACTCGTGGGTGGCGCTGGCCGAACGGCACCGGGCCGACGCGGTCGTCGCGCCGATCGTGCGTGACGACGGACACGGGGTGCCGACTCCACGGATCAGACCATCTCGGTCGGTCCGTCTGCTCGACGCAGACAGGGACAGACTGTTCGAGAGGACGGCCGCGCTGGGTCTGCAGCGCCGCCGATCCACAGATCGGCTGCGGTATGCGGACGGGCTCCCGAGGGGCGTCGATCAGTCCTTCGGCCTCCGCCTGTGGACATCCTCTCGTGTGGTCTTCGATCCGGCGTCGCCGGTCTATCGCGAGCACTCCGATCAGAATGACCGCGTCACGCACGTCTTCGGCCCACTCGGGGACGACTTCGCTTTTCTCGACGATGTGATCGCGGTGCTGGCCGAGCTGCCACCCGCCCTACGGCGCGCGGTCGTGTCGAAACTCATACGCGTCCATGTCGTTCCCGCGGTGCGCAACCGGCTCGTGTCGGCGCGGCTGCAGTCTTCAGACCTCGATGCCGCCGACGGGGTGCTCCGCCGACTGTGGGCGGTCGCTCCAGGTGCACGAGCGCTGCTGCCCCGAGCACTGAGCCCGTACATCGAGGCCGTGGAGTCGAGGTCCCTCGAAGCGGCGAACTCCGCTCACGAGAGACGCCCCTCGCGGTTCGCGTCCGCCGTTCCGCAGGCGCTCGGTCTGATCCTGCACCGACACGCGCCGCTGCGCACCATGCTCGCGGGACGAGCCGTGATGCGCCGTGTCGCCCGTGGCTACGTCGACCGTCGGGGATCGCAGAGTGCGGAGGACTCGCGATGAAGGTCGTGATCCTGGCACCTCGGGGCACCCGTGTCGATGGCCGGTTGTCCGATGCGTCGCACGTCGAGACGATCGGATGGGACGGTTCCCCCACGGACATGTCAGTGCCGAAGCCGTCAGGGTGGGCCTCGGCTGTGCAGCGCCGGTGCGGGAACAGCATCCCCGCGCGCATCGCACTGCGGCTGGTCGGGGCGGACAACTCCACTCAGTTCGCCCGCGCGGTCGTGGCCGACGAGGGAGCCAGACGCGCCATCGCCGAGGCCGACCTGATCGTCGCGGCGGAAGAGGACGCGACTCTGGCCGCCTGGCGGGCCTCACGGGCGGCACGTCACCCCCGAGCGGTCTTCGGCATGGCCGCCGCGCTGGTCGCCGTGGGTGCCTCCGGAGGAGCGTCATGAGCCGGCCCCACCTGCTGTACACGGCGTGGAGCTTTCCACCGAGCCGCGCGGGAGGCGTCTATCGAGCCGTCGCGACGGTGAATGCGTTCGCGGAGGCAGGCTGGGACGTGACGGTGCTCACCGTGCCCGAGAAGCTCTTCCGCGAGTCGACCGGCTCCGATGAGGAGCTGGCGAAGCAGATCGCACCGGGAGTGCGCGTCGTGCGGGAGGACCCTGACGTACCTGCTTTCCAGAACGACATCGCCGCTTGGCCCTACGCCCGAGCGCGCTTCCCCGAACTGCACAAGCTGTGGGACCTTCGAAAGGACTTCATCCGCTTCCCTGAGCCGAACTACGGACGCTGGCGCCCGGGTCTGCAGGCGATGGCGGAGCGTGTCCATGCAGAGCGACCGGTCGATCTGGCGATCGGCACGGCGAACCCGCACGTCGACTTCATCCCCGGCTGGCATCTCAATCGTCGGTACGGCGTGCCCTACGTCATGGACTATCGCGACGCCTGGCAGCTCGACGTCTTCTCCGGGCGCCGACTGATCACGGCGACCCCGGGCGTGCGACGGTGGGAGCAGCGCCTCATGGCTTCGGCGACCGAGATCTGGTTCGTGAACGACGCGATCCGCGAGTGGCACGAGCAGGAGCACCCGCAGGACCGGGATCGCATGCGAGTGGTCGCCAACGGATTCGACGAGTACCGGGAGCCGCTGCAGGTTCCGGTGCGTGCAGAGCGCGACGACGGACTGGTCTTCGGGTACATCGGGACGATCACTCCGAATGTGCCGCTCGAGACCCTTCTCGCCGGGTGGCGTCGAGCGCGCCGGGACGAGCCGCGCCTCGCCGGCGCACAGCTCGTGCTGCGTGGCTACATCGGTCACTTCGGTGCCGGAGATGGTCTCGCCGCGCAGCTGATCGATGCCGCTGCATCCGACGGTGTGCGCTACGACGGCCCCGTCGGCAAAGCCGACATCGCCGGGGCCTACAGGGGCTTCGACGCTCTCGTCCTCGCCCTCGGCACCGGTCGCTACGTCACCAGCGGCAAGGTCTTCGAGTACACGGCCACGGGCATTCCCATCGTGTCCGTGCACGATCCGGGCAATGCCGCGAGCGACGTGCTGCGTGAGTCGCTGGCGTGGATTCCCTCTGCGGCTCTGACCGAGAATGACGTCGCCGCGGCTTTCGCACGCGCGGGGGAACTGGCGGCGACGCAGACGGCCGAGCAGCGTGCGGCCGCACAGGAGTGGGGCGCGCAGTACTCGCGTGCGGGTCAGCTCGCGCCGAGGATCGCCGCGCTCAGTTCCGCGATCGGCAGGTAGTCACGGCTCAGCCGACGGCGAGGCGATCGATGGCCGTGACCCAGGTGCTCACCTGGTGCTGCGCGGAGATCTCCGAGGCGGCCGAATCGGATGCTCGCTTCCAGGCGGCGACCTTCTCGGGCGTGAGGGCGTCGAGAGCCTCCGCGACGTCGCGGGGGCTGAATCCCTCAGTCACGGCTCCGAAACCGTAGCGGCGCGTCATGCCCGCCATGGCGGCGGTGGGCCCGACGATGAGTCCGAGACGCGCCTGCACGAAATCGAAGAACTTGTTGGGCAGTGCGAGGCGATGATTCGTCGAGGTGGCGGGCAGGATATGGATCCCGACATCGTGCTGCGCGAGCGTGTCGATCAGAGCGGAGTGCGGCACACCGTCGAGAACGCGGACGTTCGGCAGCTCAGCCGCTCGGGCCCGCAGGCGATCGATGTACGCCCGGTCGTTCGGCATGAGGTGGAGGGTCAGTGCGATGTCGGCGGTGCTGAGGGCGACACCTTCGATCATCGTCTCGAGATGACGACCCGCGAGCGCCGCGCCGGTGTGGACCACGCGGATCGGGGATGCGACCGGCTGAACCACGCGCTCCTGGTAGTCGGAAGCGTTCGTGACGACCTCGGGATCCAGGCCGAACGCCCGATATCTCTCCGCGATCTCCGGGGCGACGGTCGTCGTCGACGCGGCGCGGGCAGCGAAACGGCGAACCTGCCAGGCGTTGTACACGCCGCGGTGGGCCGCCCACGCCGGGTTGTCGTCGTGGAGGCCGGGGAAGAACTCGTGAAGGTCGACGTGGACTCGCTCGGCCGGAACGATGTCGAATGCGAGCGGGGCGGCGTCGATGTCATTCGCCAGCACGACGTCGGCGCTGACGTGGCGCAGAGCTTTGCGCGCTGACCGCAGCAGGGGGGACGTGCGGTGCACGAGCCCGAAAGCCCGAGCGCGGAAGAGCACCGATTCGATCTGCATCCGACGCGATCGAGCCCGCCCGCTGGGCGGGAGGGGCAGCGAGATGTGTTCGGCGGATCCGTCGGGTCGTGTCCCGAACCCGGCAGTCACGACCTCGTACGACTCGGCGAACGCCGCGATCTGCCGCTGCAGTCGGGCATCGGAGTTGAGGTCGGAGAAGGAGATGATCAGCAGGCGTGACATGTCAGGTGGTGCTCCCAGGAGACGACTCGGTGATCCAGGCGCGCGCGATGATGTCGGCACTCATTCGTCCGTCATGGACTTCACGGACGAAAGCGAGTCCGTCGGAGGCGATGCGCGCACGTGCGTCGGCGTCGTCTGCGAGTCGGCGCAACACGCCGGACAGCGTGTCGGGTGTGGCTTCGACGATGGGCAGCTCGTGCCCGGTCGCTGCCAGCACGCGGTCCCGGACGGGGCGCGAGACGTGTCCGACGACGACCGCTCCGGCCGCCATCGCCTCACAGGCGGCGACACCGTAGCTGCCCAGGACGAACTGATCGAGCACGACGTCGGCCGTGCGCAGGATGCCCGCCATGTCGGCATGGGAGACTCCGCTGGCCGGCCGGTAGTCGATGGCCCCCGCGTCGTGGAGCGCCTGGGCCGCAGGCGTGATCGTCGCCGTGCCCTTGATCGCGGAGCTGCTGGGCACATGCACCACTCGCATCGCTGCGGAGGCGGCGTGCGCATCGGGCCGCGCCCAGGAGTCGACATCGATGACGACGGGCAGCCAGACGGCCTGGGGCACGTCATCGAGGAGATCCGGGGTGGTGACGAATGCGGGGCCGTCGCTTCCGGCCAGCAACACGCGCTTGCGCGCCGCGATGCGATCCGCCTGCCGCTCGCCGGCGGTGAGCTGTTCGACGGGGCGCCGCGCTGATCGCACGTCTGTTCCGTGGAGCACGAATGCGACTCGTGGTCCGCTGCCGAGGAGGCGGAGTTGACGTTGTAGATCTCGTCCGGCGAGCCGGCCGAACGGGGGCACCATCGATTCCACCAGCAGATGGGTGAACCCGGTGGCCGCCGCTGCCTGTGCGCGCTGCCATGTGCGTGAGTTCTGGAAGACCCGGGGCGCGACGAGTGCATCAGCGGGGAAGCCGAAGGCCGACTTGGTCGCGAACGACCGTGCTCCCACCCCGGGGAAGCGCGACTCCAGCGCGCGCGCCCAGAGCGTCGCCTGCCCGGCGAAGTTCGCGGGACCGATCAGAACCCTCACCGCCGTGTCCGGAGCGGTCGCGACCTGCGCGAGGTCGTCTCGGCGGGGGAGCCCGAGACGGAGTGCGGCCGCGCGGCCGATCACGCTTCCCGGGTGTCTCGCGACCCAGTCGCCGAACCGCTCGGAGACGCTCATGCTCATGCGCGCGGCCTCGTCTCGGCTCTGTCGTGCACGACACGACCG
>NZ_JAGGPD010000326.1 GCF_018613995.1 Microbacterium sp. ISL-103
CGATATCGACGCGTAGCTTCTGGAGTTGGCACTCACCCATCGTTCCTACGCGTATGAGCACGGCGGGATCCCGCACAACGAGCGTCTCGAGTTCCTCGGCGACTCCGTTCTCGGTCAAGCGGTGACGGTGATGCTCTTCACGACCCATCCCGGTCTCGATGAGGGCGAACTCGCCAAGCGTCGCGCGAGCGTCGTCTCGACGGTCGCCCTCGCCGAAGTGGCGCGGGGCATCGATCTGGGCAGCCATCTGCTGCTCGGACGCGGTGAAGAGCAGACCGGTGGTCGCAACAAGGACTCGATCCTGGCCGACACCATGGAAGCCGTCATCGGCGCGACGTACCTGTCCGCCGGGCCTGAGGCGGCGACCGAACTCGTGCTCAGACTCACCGAGCCGCTCCTGGCCGACCCCGAGCGCTACGGCGCCGCGATGGATCCCAAGACGAGCCTGCAAGAGCTCGCGGCGCGCGCCGGATCGACCCCGCCCGTCTACTCCGTCGAAGCGAGCGGCCCCGACCATGATCGCCGCTTCACCGCGACGGTCGTCGTGGGAGAGCTCGTCATGACGGGCAAGGGGAGCAGCAAGAAGACCGCCGAGATGGCTGCCGCTCTCAGCGCCTGGCGCCTCCTCGACGAGCGTGCCTGAGCTTCCTGAGGTAGAGGTCGTCAGAGCGGGGCTCGCTCCCGCGGCGATCGGCTCGCTGATCACGGCGGTGACCGTGTTCGACGAACGGGCGCTGACTCGCCACACCGCGGGGGCGTCGGACTTCGTCGCCCGGCTCGAGGGGCGCACCTTCGCCGATGCGGCGCGTCGAGGCAAGTTCCTCTGGCTGCCTCTCGCCTCCGATGACGAGGCTCTGATCGCCCACCTCGGCATGAGCGGTCAGATGCTGCTTCGGCGTCCGGATGCCGCAGCCGAGCGCCACGAGCGGATCCGGATCAACATCGAGCATCCGCTGCACGGCGAGCCCGCCATCGTGTTCGCCGACCAGCGCACCTTCGGCTCGCTCCCCCGCCACCCCCCCGGGCTCCCCCGGGCCCCCCCCCCCCCCCCCCNNCGCCGTCGACCGTCTGGTGCTCGACGGGCCATCCCGCATCCCGACGCAGGTCGTGCACATCGCGCGAGATCCACTGGATCCGCTCTTCGACGACACGGAGTTCCGCCGCGCCGTTCGCACGCGTGGCAGCGCCATCAAGCGCGTGCTGCTGGACCAGCAGGTGATCAGCGGCGTCGGCAACATCTACGCAGACGAGTCCCTCTGGGCATCGCGCATCCACCCCGAGACCCGCGCCGGTTCGCTGTCGACGCAGGCAGTGAATCGGCTGCTCGCCGAGGTCAGAACCGTCCTCGCCAAAGCTCTGGCCGAAGGCGGCACGAGCTTCGACGCCCAGTACGTGAATGTGAACGGTCAGGCCGGGTACTTCGCGCACTCCCTCAACGCGTACGGCCGCGGCGGTCAGCCGTGCCCTCGCTGCGGCGGGCTGATCCGGCGCGAGGCGTTCATGAACCGCTCGAGCCACTACTGCCCGCGGTGCCAGCGGCGTCGCTGACACTCAGGCGACCTCGAACGCCCGCCCGAGCAGCGGCCGGGTCGCGCGGGTGCTCACC
>NZ_JAGGPD010000327.1 GCF_018613995.1 Microbacterium sp. ISL-103
GCCGACGACGGGCGGGACGCTGCACAAGAACACCGCGACCGCCTCGGGCCAGCCGGCCTCGGGTGGCGCACGCGTCACAGACACCGATCCCGCACATGCGACCACGCGCGAGGTGCTGGCGTCGATCACCGTCGAGAAGCTCGGCGAGGACGTCGACGGCGAATGGGTGCGGATGGACGGCTCGGGCTTCCGACTGCGCGCCGACGCTGCAGGAAGTCCCGGAACTGCGGTGGCTTCGGGGCTGGTAGCGGGCGAGGTCGGAGTGTTCGCGGCCGCCGGGCTGCGCCCGGGGACGTATTGGATCGAAGAGACGAAGGCGCCCGAGGGGTTCGCGCTGCTCGCCGAGGCGGTGAAGATCGTCGTGGATGCCGCCGGTGAGGTCTCGATCGCGCCCGGCCAGTCGAGCCCCCAGGTCAGCGCCGTCGACAACACGATCTCGGTGCGCGACGTTCCCACGTTCGAGCTTCCCGCCGCCGGAGGAACAGGTTCCCAGGGGTACACCCTTGCCGGTTCGCTGCTGATCGGTGTCGCGCTCGCGGGCGCCGCCCTGCTCGAGATCCGCCGCGCCCGCCGAGGCCGTCGCGACGACGGGGTTGCCGCTCCGGTCGGGTGATGCTCGGGAGGGCCTGTGGAACGCAACCCCCTCTGCGGCACCGGGCGCCGGGCGTAGCCTGTGCCCGTGGATGGGTTCGCAGCAGTCGACTTCGGGTTCGCTCGCGAGGTGCTGCAGCGGGGCATCGCCGCGCTGTACCTCGTCGCGTTCATCTCGAGCCTGAACCAGTTCCGCCCGCTTCTCGGCGAGCACGGTCTGCTGCCCGCGCCGGTGCTGCTCGAGTGGGTCGGGCAGAAGAAGTCGCGACGACGGATGCTGCATCCGACGCTCTTCCTCCGCATCCGCTATTCCGATCGGCGACTGGTGCTGCTCTGTGCGGCGGGAATCGTCGTCTCGGCGCTGCTGGTCATCGGCATCCCGCAGTGGGGTCCGCCGTGGGTGCCGATGCTGTGCTTCCTCGTGCTGTGGCTCGGCTACATGTCGATCGTCAGCATCGGGCAGACGTTCTATTCGTTCGGGTGGGAGATGCTGCTGCTCGAGGCCGGGTTCCTCGCGGCTTTCCTCGGCTCGAACGACCAGCCACCGCCCACGGTCGTGATCGTGCTGTTCTGGTGGCTGGTGTTCCGGGTCGAGTTCGGCGCGGGCATGATCAAGATCCGGGGCGGGAGCGAATGGCGCGACCTCACCGCCCTGATGTTCCACCACGAGACGCAGCCGATGCCGGGGCCGTTCAGTCGGCAGGCTCACCTGCTGCCGCGGTGGTTCCATCGGGGCGAGGTCGTCGGCAATCATGTCGCGCAGCTCATCGTGCCGTTCTTCGTGTTCGCGCCGCTGCTGTCGGTCTGGCTTCCCGGCCCGGTGCCGCAGATCGGCGGCGCCGTGGCCGCCGTCGTCGTCATCGCGACGCAGGTCTGGCTCGTCGCCACGGGCAACTTCGCCTGGCTGAACGGGGTCACGATCGTGATCGCGTTGTCGGCGATCGGGCTGCCGGGGGTAGGGCGGCCGATCGAGGCAGCGAACGCAGAGGCCGTGCCGTGGCCCGGCATCCCGCTGTACTGGTTCGTGATCACGGCGGCGGTCGGGCTGCTGTATCTGGTGCTGAGCGGGCCGGCGCTGCGCAACCTGTTCGCGCGGCGGCAGGCGATGAATGCGAGCTTCAACCGCTGGCAGCTCGCCAACGCCTACGGCGCTTTCGGTACCGTGACGAAGCAGCGGGTCGAGATCGTCGTCGAGGGATCGGTCGACGACGACGGCCTGCTGTGGCGCGAGTACGAGTTCAAGGGCAAGCCCGGCGACGTGCGCCGCATCCCTCGCCAGTTCGCGCCGTACCACCTGCGACTCGACTGGCTGATGTGGTTCCTGCCGCTCGGCCGCTCGCTCGACGACTGGTTCACGGTGTTCCTGCTGCGACTCCTCGAGGCCGATGCTCCGACCCTCGCCCTGCTGCGCACAGACCCGTTCGACGGCGAGCCGCCGCGCTGGGTGCGCGCGGTGTCGTACCGCTATCGCTTCGCGACCCGTGCCGAGCGGCGGGAAGACGGTGTGGTCTGGGTGCGCACGCGGCAGAGCGTCGTGCTCGGCCCCCTCGGGCTGCGGTAGGGCGGGCGCATCCCTCATCCCGCGTCCCGCATCTCGCATCCGCATCCCCATCCGCATCCTCCGCCCCCGTGCTCTGCGCCAGCGAAGGAGATCACGCGTATCGAAGGACGGATGCGGCGATCTGGTCCTTCGCAGCGCGAGATCTCCTTCGGAACGGCCGGGCAAGGCCGGCCCCCTTCCTGTCGGGAGGAGATCCGCCCTTCGGGAGGAGCCTCAGAGCAGGGTCCTCCTCCCGAGGCGCAGTCCTCCTGCCGAGCAACAGTCCTGAACTCAGGAACCGAGCCGAAGAAGCCGACGCCGAGCGCGGCGAAACGCCCCGGCCGGGCGAGGGGCCCGGACGAAGCGTTCCGTCTCACTGCAGACGTTCAACTGACCTTCTTGCGGTAGGCGATGATCGCGAACACGTAGGCGACGACCAGGATGCCGATGCACCAGGCGAGGGCGACCCAGATGTCGGTGCCGACCGGCTTCTCGGCGAACAGCGCCTGGATGGTGTTCACGATCGAGGTGACCGGCTGATTCTCGGCGAACCAGCGCACGGGGCCCGGCATCGTCTCGGTGGGCACGAAGGCCGAGCTGATGAACGGCAGGAAGATCAGCGGATACGAGAACGCGGTCGCCCCGTCGAGCGTCTTGGCGCTGAGTCCTGCGATGATCGCCAGCCACGTGAGGGCCAGGGTGAACAGCAGCAGGATGCCGATCACGGCGAGCCACGCCAGGGGGCCGGCTCCGGTGCGGAATCCCATCACGAACCCGACGGCGAAGATGATCGCCAGCGTGATGCCGTTCGCGACGAGCGAGGTGAGAACATGCGCCCACAGCACGCTCGACCGGGCGATCGGCATGGAGTGGAAGCGCTCGAAGATGCCGCTCTGCAGATCGTTGAACAGCCGGTACGACGTATAGGCGATGCCGGAGGCCACAGCGATCAGCAGGATGCCGGGAAGCAGATAGTTGACGTAGTTCTCGGCGCCGATGCTCTGTTTCAGCGCTCCGCCGAAGACGTAGACGAACAGAAGCATCAGCGCGATCGGGGTGACCGCCGTGGTGATGATGGTGTCGCTGCTGCGGAAGATGTGCCGCATCGAGCGACCGGTGAGCGTCGCGGTGTCGGCGACGAAGTGCGTGCTCATGCTGCGTTCTCCTTTCCGGGTTCTGCGGTCGACGTGGTGCCGACCAGGGTGAGGAAGATCTCCTCGAGCGAGGGCTGCTTCTCGACGTACTCGACCTTCGCGGCCGGCAGCAGGCGCTTGAGCTCGGTGAGGGTGCCGTTGGCGATGATCCGCCCCTCGTGCAGGATCGCGATGCGGTCGGCCAGCTGCTCGGCCTCATCGAGATACTGCGTCGTCAGCAGCACCGTGGTGCCCGTGTCGGCGAGTTCCTTGACCACGTTCCACACCTCGATGCGGGCTTCGGGGTCGAGGCCCGTGGTCGGCTCGTCGAGGTAGATGACCTCGGGGTGACCGACCAGGCTCATCGCGATGTCGAGTCGACGGCGCATGCCGCCCGAGTACGTGCCGACCTTGCGTGCACCGGCGTCGACGAGCCGGAAGCGGGTGAGCAGCTCGTCGGCGACGGATGCCGGATCGGGAAGGTGCCGAAGCTTCGCGACCAGCACGAGGTTCTCGCGGCCGGTGAGGATCTCGTCGACCGCGGCGAACTGCCCCGTGAGGCTGATCTTCTGTCGCACGGCGAGCGGGTCGGCGGCGACGTCGATCTCCTGCACGGCGGCCGTGCCGGCATCCGACGTCAACAGCGTCGAGAGGATGCGCACGACCGTGGTCTTGCCGGCGCCGTTCGAGCCGAGGAGGGCGAAGATCGACCCCTTCTCGACCTCGAAGTCGACGCCGCGCAGCACGTGGAGGTCCTTGTAGGACTTCTCGAGGCCGCGGACGGCGATGGCTGGTGCGGTCATGATCGTGACTCCCTCTTCTTCGCGTCGTCGACCGCCTTCGTCAGGCGGGCGCGCTCCTTGTCGATCCAGTGGGTTCCGCCGTAGGCCTCGGCGTAGGTCTCGGCGAACGAGACGGCGTCGTCGCCGACGATGTCGCTGACCGGGGTGCCGTCGAGCGACGCCCGCTCCCACAGGTCGGCGAGGTCGAGGAAGATCTGCACGAGGATGTCGCCGTCGGTGATGCCCCCGTAGTACATCGTGTAGCGGTGCTGGGCGTTCGCGACCGAGCGGTAGGGCTCGGGGAGGGCGTCGATGCGCTTCTTCGCATCGCGGTACTGCTTCTTCTGCTCGAGCGATCCGGTGAGCGCTTCGATCCACTTCGCGGCCATGTCAGTTCTCCTTGTTGTTCGTGTTCGTGTTCGTGTGGGTGTCGTCGTTGCGCAGGCTGTCGATGCGCTGGGTGAGGAAGCCCCAGGTCTTCCAGAACTCCTCGAGCTCCTGCATGCCTGCGGGGTTGAGCGAGTAGACCTTGCGGGGCGGGCCCTTCTCGCTCGGCACCTTCTCGACGTCGACGAGCTTCTTCTGCTCGACGCGCACGAGGAGTGCGTAGATCGTGCCCTCGGCGATGTCGGTGAACCCGTGATCGCGCACGCGGGTGGTGATCTCGTATCCGTAGGCCGGCTGCTCGGCGAGGAGGGCCAGGACGATGCCCTCCAGAGTGCCTTTGAGCATCTCGGTCATCTGTTTGCCCATCGGGACCTTCTTCCGTCGGTTCGGTACTCAGTGTTGCTGGGTACCGGTACAAAGTAACACTGAGTACCGGTACTTAGCAACACCGAATACTGAAGCTTTCTCGCGGTTCATGTCGCATCCCGTTCCGGTTGCACTTTGTGCCGCGTGAGCCCGCATCCGACGGCACGAACTGCGACCGGAACGCGGCGGAGGCGCCACAGCTCGCCGTATTGACGTGCGGGGGTTTTGCGCGGTGGCATCACCCGGTCCGGGCGCGTGCGTCGATGCGCGCGTCGCATGGGCACGGGTGCGTGGTGCGGCCGCGTAGTGCGGGCTGGCCCCTCGGTGCGGGGTCACTTGTGCATCTCCCCGGCGGATGCGGGGTCACTTGTGCATCTCCCCGGCGGATGCGGGGTCACTTGTGCACCTCTCCGTGGGTGCGGGGCCACTTTCGCATCGGAAATGGCCCTGCGCGGTGCGTAACTGGCCCCGCCTGGCTCGGGACGGACGGACGGGCGGGCCGACGGGCCGAGGCGGGGACGGATGCGGCCGCTAGCCGTTCAGGCGCGCCGCCATCACCCGCGCCTCGAGCAGTGGCAGGGTGCGGTCGACCTCGGGCTGCGGGCAGATGTCGAGGGCGTTCGCGAGTTCGAGCGCGAGCGCGGCGTGACCTGCGGCGTTCGGATGGAACGGGTCGTTCATCATTCCCCACGGCACTCCGCCGTTGCCGAGGTCGGTGAAGCGCGCATGCTGATCGACGAGGATCACGTCTTCCGATCCGGCGACCTCGCGCACGGCATCCGCGAACTCGACGATCCGCTCGCGGCCCGGCGCGTTCGGGATGTCGATCGACGGCGGCGTCTGCAGCACGACGATCGTGCCGGCGGCCCGTGCACGGGTGACGAACTCGCGCAGCGACGCGACGAAGTCCGAAGGCGCGACGGTGATCTGGCCTGGGCCGGTCGCCATGTCGTTCGTGCCGATCATCAGGGTCACGATGTCGGGATGCCACGACGCGATGCGTCGGTCCCAGTCGCCGAGGATGTCGGTGATGCGGTGCCCGCTGATCGCGGTGTTGATGACGACGTCACGGGTGCGCCCGAGTTCCCCGCGGATCAGCTCGTGCAGATGCTCGGCGTAGCTGCGGCCGCCCTGCGTGTGCACGAGTCCGTGCGTGATCGAGTCGCCGGTGATGACCCAGTTCAGCGGTTCGGCCTGTGCGAGCACGTCGGCGAGACGCTGGAGATCGGATGCGGCGGATGCGGCGGATGCGGGGGATTCGGCGTGCGACACGCCCTACAGACTAGCCGCGGCGTGGGTGGAAGACTGGTCGTATGCCTTCCCCCCTGCTCGACACCCTTCTCGCCCGCATCGTCGACAGCGGTCTGCTCGATGACCCGGTCGCCGAGAACGGTCTGATCTACGGCCGTGCGACGATCGACGCCGCCGGCGCGGTGGTCACCGTCAACGTCGACCCCGAACTCGACCCCGAGCTCGAGGATGACGAAGACGGCCTCGACGCCGACGCTCTGCTCGCGGCGATCGCCCGCATCCTGTCGGTATCAGAGACGCGATGGCGTGCGGTGATCGACGAGGTCGCCGACGACATCGACGAGGCGGTCGACGACGAGCCCGTGATCGAGCAGACCGACCTGCGCGACGATCTCGAAGCCACCTCCGTCGTGGTGTTCGCCGACGCGGTGCTGATCGCCTTCGATGCGCCGAAGCAGTTCCCCGATTCCCGGATCCTCGTGCAGCTCGATGACGAACTCGATGTCGCGAGCATCGAGGTGCGCGATCGCTGAGTCCCCGCGCCTCAGAGCCACTTCTTGTACTTGAACACCCCGTAGAGGGCGACTGCGAAGGCGGCCATCGCGCCGATCGCCATCGGGTATCCGTGCACCCAGTGCAGCTCGGGCATGACGTCGAAGTTCATGCCGTAGACGGTGCCGACGAGCGTGGGTGCGAAGATGATCGCCGCCCACGACGAGATCCGCTTGATCTCGTCGTTCTGCGCCAGCCCCGCCTCGGTCTGCCGCCGTGCGACGAGCGCGGAGTGCACCGTGAGGGCGTTCTCGAGGATCGCGCGGAACGAGTCGACCCGCTCATTGACCCGGATGACGTGGTCGAGCACGTCACGCAGCGAGCGCTGCAGCTCCTCGTCGATGCGGTACTTCTCCGACCCGCGGCGCAGCCATTCGAGCATCCCGGCGAGGGGGTGCACCGCCCGCTGGAAGTTGATGACCTCGCGCGAGAGCTCGTAGATGCGGCGCGAGAGGGCGTCGTCGTCGCTGTCGCCGAAGAGCTGGTCCTCGATCTCGTCGATGTCGTTGAGCAGACCCGTCACGATCGGCTCGTACCCGTCGACGACCTCATCGAGGATCGCGTAGAACACGGCTTCGGGCCCCATCGCGAGCAGCTCGGGGTGCGCCTCCATGCGGCGGCGCACGCCCACGAGGTCGGGCGACTCGGCATGCCGGATCGTCACGACGAAGTCGGGGCCGACGAACAGGTGAAGTTCGCCGAACTCGATCGACTCCTGCTCGTCGCGGTAGCGGGCGGGACGCAGCACGGCGAAGAGCGTGTCGCCGTAGCGCTCGACCTTCGAACGCTGGTGCCCCGAGAGCGCGTCTTCGACGGCGAGCGGATGCAGGTCGAATTCGCGCGCGACCGAGGTGACCTCCTGCGGGCTCGGACGGTAGAGGCCGATCCACGCGATGCCGCCGTGGGCGTCGAGAGACCGGTAGGTCTCGTCGAGGTTCTTCGGGGTCTCCACGCGACGTCCGTGGACGTACACGCCGTTGTCGATGAGGGCCATGGCTGGCTCCGTTTCTCGCAGGCGCACGCCGGTCAGAGAGGGCGTGCGCAGAATTCGTCAGGGGGCGGAAGACGCCGCCGACGGCTGCGGAGCAGGACGTGCAGGTGCGGAGCCGAAGCTCAAAGCACGGATGCCGTCAGACGCGACGCAACGAAGGCGGCGTCGCAACTATCACCGGACATCGCCATCACCGCCTCTCGCGCTCTGAAGGGGTCACGTGACCCGATGTGCCAGCATACCCCTGCATTCTGGACGCGGGATCCAT
>NZ_JAGGPD010000328.1 GCF_018613995.1 Microbacterium sp. ISL-103
CGAGGTCTGATAGTTCTGGCCGAGATCGGGGTAGAAGTAGTTCTTCCGCGCGAATCGACTCGACGGAGCGATCGAGCAGCCGAGCGCGAGACCCAGGCTGATCGACGACCGGATCGCCGTCTCGTTGACGACGGGGAGCGCGCCCGGAAGACCGAGATCGACGGGTGCGATCAGCGTGTTCGGCTCAGCCGCGTGGTACCGCTCGTTGGCCGGGTTCGGCGCGTCCGAGAACATCTTCGTGTTGGTGTTGAGCTCGACGTGCACTTCGAACCCGAGCACCGGCTCGAACATCTCGAGAGCCTTGTCGAAGTCCATGAGCTTGGCGGTGGCCATCAGCGGGTCCCTCCCACGAGCTGGGGTGCACGCGTGAGGAGCGGTGCTCCCCACGAATCGACGAGCAGGGTCTCGACCGCGGCGCCGACCTTGTACAGGCGCGCGTCCTCCCGCGCCGGTGCGATGAACTGGATGCCGACAGGCAGACCGTCTTCGGCCGCCAGTCCGCTGGGCACCGAGATGCCGGGGACACCGGCGAGGTTGACAGGGATCGTCGTGATGTCGTTGAGGTACATCTGCAGCGGGTCGTCGATCTTCTCGCCGATCTTGAACGCGGTCGTCGGAGCCGACGGCGTCGCGATGACGTCCACCTCGGCGAACGCGTTCGCGAAGTCCTGCTGGATGAGCGTGCGGACCTTCTGCGCGCTGCCGTAGTAGGCGTCGTAGTACCCGGCCGACAGCGCGTAGGTGCCGAGGATGATGCGGCGCTTGACCTCGTCGCCGAAGCCGGCGTCACGCGTGGCGGACATGACGTCTTCGACCGTCGGGTTGCCGTCGGGAGTCACGCGGAGGCCGAAGCGCACCGAGTCGAACTTCGCCAGGTTGCTGGAGGCCTCGGCCGGAAGGATCAGGTAGTACGCGGCCACTCCGTATTCGAAGTGCGGTGCGCCGATCTCGACGATCTCCGCGCCGTGGGCCTCCATCAGTGCGAGAGCACTCCGGAACGACTCCGCCACACCGGCCTGGAAGCCGCTGTCGGGCAGTTCGCGGATCACGCCGACCTTGAGTCCCTTGAGCACGTCTCCGCGGGCACCCTCACGAGCGGCGTCGGCGAACGAGGGCCACTGGTCGCGCAGCGACGTGGAGTCCTTCGGGTCGTGACCACCGATCGCATCGTGCAGGAGTCCCGCGTCGAGCACCGTGCGAGTCACGGGGCCGACCTGGTCGAGGCTCGAGGCCAGGGCGATCGCGCCGTAGCGGCTCACACCCCCGTAGGTCGGCTTCACGCCCACCGTGCCGGTCACGTGCGCGGGCTGGCGGATCGAGCCGCCCGTGTCGGATCCGAGAGCCAGCGGCGCCTCGAAGGCGGCCACCGCAGCTGCGGATCCGCCGCCCGAGCCACCGGGGATCCGGTCGAGGTCCCAGGGGTTGCGAGTGGGGCCGTACGCGGAGTGCTCGGTGGAGGACCCCATGGCGAATTCGTCCATGTTGGTCTTGCCGAGCGGGATCAGGCCGGCTGCACGCGAGCGGGCGACGACCGTGGCGTCGTACGGCGAGCGGTATCCCTCGAGGATGCGCGAACCGCTCGTGGTCGGCTGGTCGGTCGTGACGAGCACGTCCTTGATCGCCAGCGGTACACCGGCGATAGGTCCGAGCTGCTCCCCCGCCGCACGCCGCGCGTCGACGGCCGCGGCGGCGTCAAGCGCGCCCTCGTTGACGTGCAGGAAGGCGTGTACGTCGCCGTCGAC
>NZ_JAGGPD010000329.1 GCF_018613995.1 Microbacterium sp. ISL-103
GGCGAGGATGCGCCCGAACGTGCGGAGGGCCTGAGACATGTGCCCTACCGTATCCGGTCGATCGTGCGGCCGGGTCGCGGCCGCCCGCGGCATTACTCCGCGGCGACGCGAGCGTCAACCGGATTCTCTCTCGACGATGCGAGGTGCAGCATGGCGTCGTGAACGCATCGAGGCCGTGTCTCCTCCGCGCGGTCTCCGCGACGGCAGTGCTGCTGCTCGCGGCCGCGCTCTCGGGCTGCGGCCTGACGATCCCCGCCGACCCCGACGCCACCCTCGCTTCGGCGACCGGCGGCGAGCTGCGCGTCGGCGCCTCGGCGGATCCCGGACTCATCGACGCCGACGGCGAGTCCGACGCGCCGACCGGCAGCATCCCCGACCTCGTGACCGGATTCGCCGACGCCATCGACGCCGAGATCGAGTGGACGGAGGGGTCGGAGGAGACGCTCGTCGGGATGCTCGAGACGGGCGACCTCGACCTCGTCGTCGGCGGCTTCACCTCAGCCACCCCTTGGATCGACAAGGCGGGGGCCACCCGCGGCTACCCCGGGATCGAGGGTGCCGACGGACGCGAGATCGTGATGCTCGTGCCGCTCGGAGAGAATGCGTTCCTCAGCGCGCTGGAGCTCTACCTCGATGCGGAGGTGGGCTCGCGATGACCCTGAAGCGCATCGGCCGCACCGAGCTGCCCGACGAGCAGCGCGATGCCCTTCGCCGAGCCATCCGCTGGGAGTGGTTCACGATCGCCTACACGTCGGTGACGATCGCGGTGATCGCGCTGGTCGTCGGCAACTCGCAGGCGATGCGCACCGCGTGGATCGAGGACATGCTGTCGTTGATCCCGCAGATCGCGTTCCTCACCGCACTGATCTTCATCCGCCGACGCCCCACGGTCAAGCATCCCTATGGGCTGCACAGGGTCATGGGAATCGGTCACCTCGTCGCGGGCGTCGCGCTGCTGGCCGTGGGACTGAACCTCGCGGTCGAGGCGGTCATCGGTCTGGTCGCCGGCGAGCATCCGACCATCGGCACCGTCCAGCTGTTCGGTCAGACCATCTGGCTCGGATGGCTGATGGTCGCCGTCATGGCGGTCGTCATCGTCGGGCCGGTGTTCTTCTACGGCCCGGCGAAATCGAAGCTCGCACCCGTGCTGCACAACAAGCTGCTCTATGCCGACGCCGACATGGCGAAGGCCGACTGGCAGACCACCGTCGCATCGATCGTGGGCGTGCTCGGTGTGGGTGCGGGGGTGTGGTGGCTCGACGGCGCGGCCGCCTTCGTGATCTCGCTCGGCATCGTCTGGGATGGCTGGCGCAACACCAAGACCGCCGTGATCGACCTCATGGACCAGCGGGCGCGGACGTACGACAGCACGCACCCTCATCCGCTCGCCGGCGATGTGCTCTCGACCATGCGCTCACGCCCGTGGGTCAAGGAGGCGGGCGTACGGATGCGGGATCAGGGACAGGTGTTCCACATCGAGGCGTTCGTCGTGCCCCATCGCGGCAGGGTGTCGCTGAGAGAGACGACGGACCTCGCCGAACGCATCACCGATCTCGACTGGAAGGTGCAGGACGTCGTGATCGTCCCCACCGAGAGACTGCCCCACGGGGTCGACACCTCGGGTCGCGACTGAGCTCCGCGAGAGCCGGCGGCGCTCACCGGTGGAACGGGCAGCCGCCGGAGCGAGAGGCGGGCGTGGCCGCCGACCGCACGACCCCACCCGAGCGCGGCTTGGTGGGGAGTCGCCGTCGGTTGACTTCGAGGCCCTCGTCGAGGATCCGCAGAGCGGGGTCGCTGAGCACCGTGATCGCGGCGCCCAGGCCGGCGATCGCCAGCTTCTCGCCCGGGCAACGGTGGCCGGTGGCGACATCGGCGCCGCCGTGCGGCACGAAGGCGGCGAGCGCCTCGTAGTCCTCGACGCCACGGAAGCGCTCGGGGTCGAACCGCTGCGGTCGAGCCCAGAAGCGGTCGTCGGTGTCGGTGCCGAGCAGGTCGAGCACGACGCGTCCGCCGGCATCCACGTGCTGTCCGTCGATGTCGATGTCGGCGGTGGCCCAGCCGGGAAGCATGGGCACGAACGGGGCGGTGCGGCGAACCTCCTGCGCGAACATCGTCGCGAGCGGGCCGCCGACCAGCGCGTCGCGCTCGGCGGCCTCGGCGGCGATGCGCTCGCGCCAGTCCGGGCGCTCCTGCAGCTCTTTCGCGGCGAAGGCCACGAACCGCGCGACGGCGATCATCGGACGGATGCTGTTCTGCAGCTCGACGCCCGCGATGCGCGCCGGCAGCAGCTCGCCGTGTTCGTCGCGATGGTGCGCCCACTGCTCGAGTGCGGTGCCGGGCTCGGCGCCGAGCGCGCCGTGCCGCACGGCGTCGATCAGTCGAGCGGAGTGCCGATCCGACCACCACCGGTTCGCCAGGGCTCCGATGTATTCCGGAGAGTAGGGAGAGCCGAACCCGTCGACGATCTGCGCGAGCCGCGCTGCCCAGCGGGTCTTGGCGGCGGGCGTGCCCGGCACCCCGGCCCACCCCATGATCGCTCGGCCCAGTGCGCCGACCGCCCCGTCGTAAGCGCTGCGGGTGCCGCCGTCGATCCAGGCCTGACGCTCGCTCTGCCACTCGCGCTCGAGCCACGGGGTCAGCCGCGCGACCTGATCGTCTTCGTAGGCGACGTCGATGAAGGTCGCTTTGCGGTGCCGGTGCGCGTCGCCGTCGAGGCTGTGCACCGAGCCGTGTCCGAACAGGCTCTCCTGCACGATCGCCGGCATCGCCCCCGATCGCGCGATGCGGCTCGCGTCGTAGAAGAGCTCGACGCCTTCGACACCCCGCACGAAGACGGCGTCGCTGCCGAGCAGGCGCATCGGTGCCGATCTGGCGCCCGCGCGCACTCGGCGCCAGATGCGGGGTCCGAATCCGTAGCCGCGGGTGAGCAGGGTCTGGGCGTCGTCGTGTGCGAGCGCGCCGAGTCGGCGTGCGGCGCGCGTGGGGATGTCGATGAGGGCCATGACCCGACGGTCGCAGAGGCGCGGCCGTTGTTCCAGGGGGAGGCGCGATGGCGGGGCGTGTGCTAGACCCGGGCACCGGACGACGCCTCCACTGCGCTCGTCAACCCCCTGTACGCCCGACGGCAGGGACGCGAGCATTCGAGAAGACCGAGAGACTCGAAGATGCCGAGAGGAGCGCCGACATGGCGAAGAACGTGCGCACGATGAACTGCCGACCCGACGATGTGTTCCGCGTGCTGGGCAACGGCTGGCTGTACCCGGCCTGGGTGGTGGGAGCGTCGCGGATGCGCGACGTCGACGAGTCGTGGCCGCAACCCGGTGCCGAGCTGCATCATTCGGTCGGCGTGTGGCCCGCGCTGCTCGACGACACGACCGTGGTCGAGGAATGGGCGCCGCCGAATCGCATGGTCGTGCGGGCGAAGGGATGGCCGATCGGCGAAGCTCGCGTCACCCTGCGGGTGCGCTCGTACGACGGCGGCACGATGGTGCGCATCGACGAGGAGCCGGTCGACGGACCCGCCACGCTCGTGCCGAGCCTGCTGAACGCTCCCCTGCTGCGCTGGCGGAACTCCGAGACCCTGCATCGGCTCGCCTACCTCGCCGAGGGCCACGCGAGCTGACGGGCCGCCCCTACCCATAGATTGGTCGTGAGCCGCGACCTCCGCGGATGCGGAGGGATGCACGATGGCCGATGTGACGCAGTCCGGGTGGCGACGCTTCTGGGAGCAGGGCGGCTGGTGGCGCGCGATGGTGCTCGTCGTCGTCTACTTCGTCCTCTACAACGGCCTGTCGCTGCTGCTCACACCGATCGCCTCTCAGATCGACGACCCGCAGAGCGCCGCGGGCATCCTCGTGTTCTACGCCATCCCGGTCCTGGTCGGATGCCTGCTGCTGATCGCGTTCGCGGCATCCGTCGGCTGGCTGCGCGAGATCTTCGGCCCCCAGCCCATCCGCGGACGCGGATGGATGTGGATCGCGATCGCCGTGGTGCTTCTCTTCAACATCCTCCATTTCCTCTCGATCGACTACGGTGACGCCGGATCCGAGGTCGTCGCGACCTGGCTGCTGGCCGGCGTGTTCATCGGATTCGCCGAAGAGGTGCTGACCCGCGGGCTCGTCGTCAACCTGCTCCGCAAAGCGGGGCAGCGCGAGATCGCCGTCGCCGCGATCTCGTCCGCGCTGTTCGCCCTGCTGCATGCGGGCAACCTGCTCACGGGCCAGCCGCTGTTCGCCACGGCCATCCAGCTGGTCTACACCTTCGGGTTCGGCGTGTGCATGTACCTCGCGATGCGGGTGACCGGCACGATCATCGCCCCGATCCTGCTGCACGCCAGCACCGACCCGAGCATCTTCCTCTACACCGCGCACCCGGCCGAGGGGGGCCTTGGCGCCATCGCGGGTCTCGGCAACCCCGCCGTGATCATCGTCGGCATCGTGCTGCTGTTCTTCATCCGCGGCCGGGTGGAGCGGTCGCAGGCGGCCCCGAGCTTCGGAGCCGCCTGACCGTCACGCTCTTTCCGTCATACCGCTGACGGGCGCAGCACCACTTTGATGCAGCCGTCTTCCTTGCGCTGGAACGTGCGGTACAGCTCGGGCGCATCCTCGAGCGGGGCGTCGTGGGTCATGAGGTCCATCACGCCGAGCGGGTCGGAGAGGTCTTCGACCAACGGCATCAGGTCGTCGGTCCAGCGCTTCACGTTGCACTGCCCCATTCGGATGCCGATCTGCTTGTCGAACAGCGTCTTCATGGGCAGGATGTCGGCATCGCCGGCGTAGACACCGCTGAGCGACACCGTTCCTCCTCGACGCACGGCGTCGATCGATGCGTACACGGCGGCGAGCCGGTCGATGCCGGCTTTGTCGAACACAGCGCGGGCCGCCGGGTCGGGCAGCAGCCCGACGGCCTTCTGCACGAGGGCGACGCCGCTGTTGCCGTGGGCCTCCATGCCGACCGCATCGACGACGGAATCCGCTCCGCGACCTCCGGTGAGATCGCGCAGCTCGGTCACGACGTCGTCGGTGAGATCGAAGACCTCGACGCCGTGCCGCGCTGCCATCTCTCGCCGTTCGGCGACCGGATCGACCGCGAGCACGCGGTATCCGCGATGTGCTCCGATCCGGGCGACGAACTGTCCCACCGGGCCGAGACCCATGACGGCGAGGGTGCCGCCGTCCGGAACGTTCGCGTACTCCACCCCCTGCCAGGCCGTCGGCAGGATGTCGCTCAGATACAGGTAGCGCTCATCGGGCAGGTCGGAGGCGATCTTGATGTGGTTGTGGTCGGCGAGCGGAACGCGCAGGTACTCGGCCTGACCGCCGGGTACCTGGCCGTAGAGCTTCGTGTAGCCGAAGAGCGCGGCACCGCTGCCGTACTCCTTCACCTGCGTCGTCTCGCACTGCGACTGCAGCCCGCGCAGGCAGAAGAAGCAGTGGCCGCACGAGATGTTGAACGGCACGACGATGCGGTCGCCCACCGCCAGATCCTTCACCGCGCTGCCGACCTCGACCACGACGCCCATCGGCTCGTGACCGAGGATGTCGCCCTTGTCGAGAAAAGGACCGAGCAGTTCATACAGGTGCAGGTCCGACCCGCAGATCGCCGACGAGGTGATCCGGACGATCGCATCCGTCGGGTGCTCGATGACCGGATCCGGCACCTCCTCGACTGTCACTGCTCGGGTGCCCTGCCAGGTGAGTGCCTTCATCGTCATCCTCCTCGTTCGGTGTCGAGTGGCCACCCTCCCTCGACGAAGGAGGATCCGACAGAGGGTTGACAGGCGGATCGCAGCGGACCGGACGAGGCTGGCCGGCGTCGTCCGCGCTAGCCGCGGAAGGCGCCTCCTTCTTCGAACCAGTCCTCGATACGGGCGTCGTCGTCGAAGGCGACCGCCGGCGAACGACGGGCGAAGACCACCGATTCGGCGAGGGCGGCGACGGACGCCGCACGCTTCTGCTCGGCGTCGCTGGCGTCAGGCAATCGCAGCGCCCCGATCTCGCGCGCAGCCACGAGGGTGGCACTGATCTCGACGAGGCGTTCGGCGATGACGGCGGCGAGGCCGTCGCGGAGTTCCTCCAGGTTGGTGTTCGCGATCTCGAGACGACGATCGGCGACGTGCAGCTCGACGGTCGGGAATCCGTTCGCGGACAGGTGGGCGCGCGTCTCGCTGCCCTGGATCGCGGCGACCTCGTCGCGATCGGCCATGCGCGTGAACACCGCTTCGACGGTGTAGCGGTCGGGTGCCTCATCGGTCATCAGGGCCGCCGGAAGCGAGCCGATGAGGATGGATCCCAGACCCAGCAGTTCGGAGCCCTGCCCCGCGATCTTCACTTGTGCGTTCATGTGCTGACGTTACGCCCGTCGGCTGTGCGCGTTCACAGTCTCACGAGCACCGGGAAGATCGGCCGCGTCGCCCGCGCGGGCGGGCCCGCCCGCGCATGATACGACCCTCGGCCCGCCACGTCGAGGGAGGGGCCTGAGCCCGAGCCGAAGCGCACAGTGGCCCCCACCCACACGCGACCGACGGAGGCCGACATGTATTTCCACCTTCAGGAATTCATCAACGAGATCGCCCAGGACGAGCCGGATCCCGCCGCGGCGAACGCGCTGCAGGAGGGCCTCGGCGGCCAGTTCGGCGAGATGCGCACCATGATGCAGTACCTGTTCCAGAGCATCAACTTCCGCGGGCCCGACGGCAAGGCGTACAAGGACCTGATCCAGGGCATCGGCACGGAGGAGATCAGCCACGTCGAGCTGATCGGCACGACGATCTCCCGACTGCTCGACGGATCGCCGGAGTACAGCGGAAAGCCGACGGATCCGGTGGACGAGCCCGGTGCCGGCGGCGCGACGCCGCTGCGCATCGCCGTCGACACCAGCAACATCCACCACTACCTGGTGGGTGCGCAGGGTGCTCTTCCCGTCGACTCGGCGGGCAACCCGTGGATGGGCAGCTACGTCTACAACTCGGGCAACCTCGTGCTCGACCTGCTCTACAACCTGATGCTGGAGTCGACGGGCCGCCTCCAGAAGTGCCGCCTGTACGAGATGACCGACAACAAGATGGCGCGCAGCACGATCTCGTACCTGATCGTGCGCGATCAGGCTCACGAGAACGCGTACGCCAAGGCGCTCGAGACCCTCGGAGTGAACTGGCGCACGTCGCTGCCGATCCCCAAGACGAACGCCGAGCAGTTCCCCGAGGTGAAGAAGCTGCTGGATCTGGGTCTGCAGAGCAAGCAGTACTCGTTCGATCTCACCGGAGCATCGGAGGCCGGCAAGATCTTCCAGGGCGCATCGCCCTCGAACGACGGCACGACTCTCGATGCGAGCGAGCAGGCTCCGGTCGGCGCACCGATGACGATCTCTCCCGAGCGCCTCGAGGAGTTCTCGCCGGGTGCGGATGCCGAGCTCCGCGCACTGATCGAGGCCACGGCCGCGATGGAGATGGCCGACATCGACGCCACGTTCGGGCGCATGAGCTGAACCGGCGTTGCGACGACACCGGAGGCACGGTCGGGGATGATCGCGATGACATGCCGATATATGGGAAACTGTATCGACCACCGTGATCACCCCGATCGCACCTCTTGCATGGGTCTCGTGGCTGACAGAGGAGGCCCTCGTGGGCAAGCTGATCTATGAAGGAACGACCAAGGCCGAGATCGAAGATCGCGCACTCACGCATCTTCAGCTCGTGATCACGGCCAAGCTGCGCCGTGGCGAGCCCTTCGCCTTCACCTGGCGCGAGGACATGAGCGTCGGAGGCGGCCGCACGACCGTGTGGGTGCACGCCGGCAGCTCGCTCGTGTTCAAGTACAGCGGCAGCAGGCAGCCCTCGATCAACCGCGAATGGATCGAGGCCCTCGCCTTCACCGCGAGCGCACCGAGCGGACTGTACCTCGTGCCGGAGCCCGCCGAAGGCGCGTCATCCGGTCACATCCCCGCGACGACCACCGCCTGAGCCGAGCGAGCCCGGCGTCCGCTCATCGCGCGGACGGCAGAATAGACGACATGTCCCCGAATCCCCCACGGCGACTGCTCGCCTCGGTGCGCAGAATCCTGCACACCGACCCCTCGACGGTCGCGCACACCGAGGCCATGCCCGTCATCGACGAGCGCACGGTGCCGCGGGTGCTCGATCTCGCGACCCGTATCGGCGAGTCGATGTTCGCCGTCGGGGCGTCTGCCCACGAGGTGACGCTGGCGATCACTCGCGTGTGCGCCGCCTACGGGATGCGTGATGTGCAGGTCGACGTCACCTACAACTCGATCACCGTCTCATTCCACCTGAGCGGCGAGGTGTGGCCCGAGACCCTCGTGCGAGTCGTGCGGGTGGCAGCGCCCGATCATGCCAAGCTGCAGCGCGTGCAGGCGCTGGTCGCCGACATCGACTCCGGACTCGACCTCGAGTCGGCCCGCACCGCCTTCCGGGTGCTGCGTCGCGTGCCCTTCCGCTACCAGCAGCCGGTCGTCATCGTGGCACGCGCCCTGCTGGCCGTCGGAGTCAGCATCATGCTCGGCGCCTCGCCGATCATCGTCGCCCTCACCTTCGTCGCGGCCCTCTGCGCGGCGCTCACCCAGGCCGCGCTCGCCCGCGTCCGCGTGCCCCTGTTCTTCAGCCAGATCGCCGGAGGGTTCGTCACCACGGTCGTCGCCGTCGCGGTGACGGCGTTGGGCTCGGCGGGCATCGAGCCGTTCGTCGGCATCCGCCCCTCGATCATCGTGGCGTCGGGCATCGTGCTCATGCTCGCGGGACTCACGGTCGTCGGAGCAGCCCAAGACGCGATCGACGGCTTCGCGCTGACCGCCGGCGGGCGCATCCTCGACCTGACGATGCAGACGCTCGGCGTCGTGATCGGCATCCTCGTCGGACTCGAACTCGGCAGCGTCCTCGGGTTCACTATGGGGCTGCCCGACGATCCCGCCCCGTTCGGACCCCTCGTCAACCAGTTCGCGGGGGCCATCATCATCGCGGTCGCGGTGGCGGTCTTCAACGGCGCCGGCATCCGCATCATTCTGGTGAGCGCACTGCTGAGCGCCGTCACCATCGCGGGATACACGGCGATGGTCGGGGTGAACCTTCATCCGGCCGCGGCGAGCGCGATCGGAGCACTGCTCGCGAGCTTCATCGGGATGCTGATCGCGCACAACCTGCACGTGCCGTCGGTCGCCGTGACGACCGCTGCGATCGTGCCGCTCGTGCCCGGGGTGGCGGTGTTCCAGGGACTCCTCGAGATGATCCATGCCGCCGGTTCCACCTCGGGAGTGGTGGGCGTGGGCGGATCGCTCGTCGACGCCGTGGTGATCGGCATCGGGCTCGCCTCGGGCGCCTCGCTCGGCCTCTATCTCGGCACGCCGCTGCGCGCGACCCTCAGCAGCGTCGCGAAGACCCGCGCCCGCGTGCGGCGCTGACGCCTCACTCCCCCGCCCCTCAGGTGCGCGGTCCGAGCGCTGCCGGGTTCATCTCCCCGGCGGCATCGCCCTTCAGCTCGACGAGGATCGTGTGGGTCGGCGTGGTGCCGGTGTTCTCCCCGGAGTGCCGCTGGGCCGGAATCCAGACCGCCTGCCCTGCGGGCAGGGCCGTGTCGAACACGCGATCGCCGGCCGAGAGCCGACGCGAGAAGTCGCTCAGAGTGACCATGACGCTGTTGGGGTGGTCATGCGGCGTCGTCTGTTCGCCGGGCTCGTCGGTGTACTCGAGCACGCGGACGAAGTCGTTCTCCCAGAGCGTCCGGTAGTGATCGGGATTGGTCAGGGTGGGATCGTCGGTGATCATGCGGTCACTGTACGCTCAGCGATCCCACCCCGACAGGGGCTCTTCGAGCCCGCGATCAGGCTTCGGCGCGCACGGCCTCGAGCGACGGGTAGTCGGTGTACCCCTCGGCGGTGCGACCGTAGAACAGGGCCGGGCGCGGCTCGTTCAGCTCAGCGTCCTGCTGCCACCGTGCGACGAGGTCGGGGTTGGCGATGGCCGGGCGCCCGACAGCCACGGCGTCGGCCCATCCTTCGGAGACGAGTGTCTCGGCCTCGTCACGGGTGGTGACGGTCGAGAAGCCGGAGTTGATGATGAGGGGTGCCCCGAGGGTGCGGCGGATGCGCTGCACGAGCTCGCTCGTCGGGGAGGCGTTCAGGATGTCGACGAACGCGAGTCCGAGCGGGGCGAGCCCTTCGGCGACGGCGAGGTAGGTGGCGAGAGCATCGGCATCGTCCTCTTCGAGGACGCCCTGGATGTTGTGCTGCGGCGAGAGCCGGATGCCGGTGCGGTCGCCACCGACGGCATCGACGACCGCGCGCGTGACCTCGATGGCGAAGCGGGCGCGGTTCTCGGGCGATCCGCCGTACCGGTCGTCGCGGATGTTCGAGACGGGCGACAGGAACTCCTGCACGAGGTAGCCGTTGGCGCCGTGCACCTCGACGCCGTCGAAGCCCGCCGCGATCGCGTTGCGAGCCGCCTGCGCGAACTGCTCGACGACCTCGGGGATCTCATCGAGGGTGAGGGCGTGGGCCACCGGCATGTCGACCTTGCCCACCGGGGTGTGGGTCTGACCGGGAGCGGCGAGCGCGCTCGGGCCGACGACTCGCTCCTCGCCCGAGATCGCAGGATGCGAGACGCGGCCGCCGTGCATCAGCTGCATGACGATCGTGCCGCCCGCCTCGTGCACGGCATCGGCGATGCGACGCCATCCGTCGATCTGCTCGGGCGTGACGATCCCGGGCTGCCCGGAGTACGACTTGCCCTCGGCCGCGGGCCACGTGCCCTCCGAGATGATGAGGCCGTGACCTGCACGCTGCCGGTAGTACTCCACCATCGGGTCGGTGGGCACGCCGTCGTCATCCGCGCGCGTGCGGGTGAGGGGCGCCATGGCGACGCGGTTGGACAGCGGGAGGGCGCCGAAGACGGCTGATTCGAAAAGAGTCACGCTCAGTGACAAGGCCCTCGAGCGGCCGAGTATTCCCCTCGGGTGATATCCGAGCCGCGGTCAGTGCGCTCCGCCGGCATACATCTCGCCCACCGGAACCGCGACCGACAGCACGTTGCCGGGCTGTGCGAGCGGGCACGCCCACGCCGGGTCGTAGGCGCACGACGGGTTGTAGGCGAAGTTGAAGTCGAGCACGATCGTGCCGCGCTCGGCATCGGATCCGAGATCGGCGCCCTTGATCGTGTCGATCAGGTAGCGACCTCCCCCGTACGTGCCACCGGGGCCACCGGCGAGAGCATCGCGCACCGGGATGAAGATCCCGCCGCCGTAGGTCGTGAGACGCCACACGTCGAGCGACCCGGTGTCGGGGATCTCGACCCTGCCGATGCGCTCGAAGGGCACGACGCCGTCGGTGCCGGTCGAGAAGTCGAAGCCCCCCGGCTCTGCGGGGAGCAGGGGCAGCTCGAAGCGCCACTGCGGGTCGTACGACGCGATGGGCAGCCCATCGAAGAGCGGCCGGTCGTCGGCCATCAGCGGCGTCGCCGCATGGTGCAGCATCAGGTCGTCCCGCTCGATGCGCCAGAGCTCATGCGCCTCTTCGGCGGAGTCCGCGCGCCGAATGGCGTCGTACAGGGCGAACACCCGGCGCCTCCAGTCGACGACCTCGGCGGCGGTGCGGGCTTTCGTGAGCGTCATGTCGTTCAGGCTACGCGGCCCACGGCCCTGATGCGCCGCGAGCGCGCCGTCGTCGAACGGCGCTCAGGCGTCGGTGTCGCGCGGCAGCACCGTCAGCACGCGTTCGATGTGGTCGCGGAACTCCACCAGGTAGTCGCGCAGGAACGCGGCCGTTCCCTCTTTCGTGACCGTGCCGTCGTCGGCGAAGGCGTCGGGCGAGAACTGGATGTATGCCTCGGGCGCCGTCATCTGACGCGCGTTGCAGAAGCTCAGCACACCGCGCAGACTCTGCTGGGCGACGGCCGTGCCGATCGCGCCGACCGAGGCGCCGATGACGGCGGCGGGGATGTGGTCGAAGGAGTTCTGACCCCACGGGCGCGACGCCCAGTCGATGGCGTTCTTGAGTCCGCCGGGGATCGAGCGGTTGTACTCGGGGGTGACGAAGAGCACGGCATCCGCCGAGGCCATCGACTCTTTCAGCTCCACCGCGACCGGGGGATACTCGTCGTCGTAGTCCTGGCTGTACAGCGGGAGATCTCGGATCGGGATCTCGAAGAACTCGAGATCCTCGGGCGCCAGCCCGATCAGCGCCGTCGCGAGGATGCGATTGATCGAGGTGGAAGAAAGGCTTCCGACGAAGTATCCGACCCTGTACGCCATGACTGTCTCCTCATTCCTGTAGCCGTGGAATCAGTCTCGTCGGTGTCACGCGCAGCGTCCAGCCCCCGTCTGCGGCTCATCGGTGCGACGTCCGGTCAATCGCCGAACGCGGCGCGCAGTTCGGCGAAGTGGTCGAGGTCGCCGGCGGACCAGCGGCTCAGCCGCCGAGCGGGCGATCGCCACGCGCTGCCGCATGCCCGCGCTGAGCTCGTAGGGGAACTTCGCAGCAGTGCCCAACGGCAGGTGCAGCTCATCGAGCAGGGTCGCGACGCGGATCGACAGAGCCTTCGTGTTGACCCGCTTCTCGCGGATCAGGATCGGCTCGGCGATGACCTCGTTGACGGTGAGCTGCGGCGGAAGGTCTGCCCCGGCTCCCTGCGGAACGAAACCGGTGCGATACGTCAGCAGACGATGCTTGCGACCCGGACGACGGATGTCGACACCGCAGACCTGAGCACTTCCTCCGACGACACGGACCGACGGATCCGTCGAACCCGCCAGCGCCGCGACCAGGGTCGATTTACCCGAGCCGGTCGGCCCTGCGACGCAGATCAGCTCACCCGGGGCGAGAGCGAAGCTCACCCCGTCTATCGCCCGGGTCGGACCGCTGTGGCCGACCCGGTCGATCACCAGGTCGGAGCTGTCGATCGCATTGGTCGATTCGGGCCGGGAGAACATTCTTCCATCCTGCCTTGCCGGGTGGCGGTGCCGTCGTTACGACTCGGCGAAGCGCTGACGCTCCACGTCGATGTCACGCAGCCGCATGCGCAGCGCTCGTCCGCCGTCGGAATCCGCGGGCACCCGCTGGACGGCGCCGAGGAGCTCCTGCTTCTCGTGCTCGAGACTCCGCATGATCAATCGGCGGGCGAGATCAGTCGTCGAGGCGACCGCACCCTCTTCGTTGCGGGCCGGGAAGGGAGTCATGAGCAGCTCACCCGCGAGGGAGCGGTAGGGCTCGCGCACCGAGTTCACGGCGTCCGTCACCCATCCGGCGCGGGTGCGGTCGGCGGCTGATGCGACGGCCTCGCGCACGGCGTCGAGACCGGGGGTCCGGAACGGGGCGCTGAGGGCGCTCGTGAGCAGTGCCTGATCGATCTGGTGGCCGTACTGCAGTGCACCCATCAGAGCGTCACGCTCGACTGCGACGTCGGCAGTGCGGGGCAGACCGGCGAGCGTGACCGGGACCACGCCGGGCACACCGCTCGAGGGCTCGGTGGCCGCGGAGTCGTGCCTGCTCGTCTCGTACCGCGAGGACTGCGCCCCACCCCGGGCGGCGCGTTCGACCTCACTGTGCACCTCGGTGGGATCCATGCCCAGCCGTCGGGCGAGCACGCGCTCGTATCCCGGGCGCAGCAATCTGTCGCGGATCTCGGCGACGATCGGAGCCGCCGCGCGCAGAGCCCCCACTCGCCCTTCGACGGTGGAGAGGTCGAAGCCGGAGAGCTTGCGGTCGATGGCGAACTCGAACATCGGCTGCTTCGTCTCCATGAGAGATCGCACGGCGGCGTCGCCGCGCTGCAGCCGGAGGTCGCAGGGGTCGAGACCGTCGGGCGCCACAGCGACGAACGTCTGCGCGTTGAAGCGGTCGTCTTCGGTGAACGCACGCAGCGCCGCCTTCTGACCGGCCTCGTCGCCGTCGAATGTGAAGACGACCTCGCCCGAGGCGTTGTCGTCGCCCATGACGCGGCGCAGGACCTTGATGTGGTCGGTTCCGAACGCCGTGCCACAGGTCGCGATGGCGGTGGTGAGCCCGGCGAGATGGCAGGCCATGACGTCGGTGTATCCCTCGACCACCACGACCCGTCTCGGATCACCGCGCGAGATGTCGCGCTTGGCGAGGTCGAGCCCGTAGAGGACCTGCGCCTTCTTGTAGATCGGTGTCTCCGGCGTGTTCAGGTACTTGGGACCCTGGTCATCATCGAAGAGCTTGCGAGCGCCGAAACCGATCGTCTGGCCCGACACATCGCGGATCGGCCACACGAGCCGGCCGCGGAAGCGATCGTAGACACCCCGCTGCCCCGTCGAGACGAGACCGGCGGCGCTGAGCTCATCTCGGGTGAAGCCCTGCGCCGTCAGCGCCTTCAGCATCTTGTCCCAGCCGCGCGGTGCGAAGCCCACACCGAAATGCGCAGCGGCTCCGGCGTCGAATCCCCGCTCGCCGAGGAAGCGACGCCCTGCTTCAGCATCCGCAGTGAGCAGCTGAGCGCGGAAGTACTCCGCGGCCGCCGTGTTCGCCGCGTACAGACGACTGCGCCCGCTCGTCTCGGGGGCAGACCCTCCGTCTTCGTAGTGCAGGGCGTAGCCGATTCGCCCGGCCAGGCGTTCGACCGCCTCGGTGAAACTGACGTGATCCATCTCACGGAGGAACGAATAGACGTCGCCAGATTCGCCGCATCCGAAGCAGTGGTAGTAGCCGACCTGCGGCCGCACGTGGAAGCTGGGACTCTTCTCGTCATGGAAGGGGCACAGCCCCTTGAGGGATCCGACGCCCGCGGACTTGAGCGCGACTCGCTCTCCGACGATGTCGGCGATGTTCGTCCGGGCTTTGACCTCGTCGACGTCGGCCTGACGGATGCGTGGCATCAGCCGGCTCCTTCGACGACCGCCTGCCGCGGCGTGTGCTGACGAGCACCCGGTCGCGCATGCCGCGGCGTCCAGATCCCGACCTCGGCCGGGTCGATCTCTCCGACGAGCCTGTTGTGCCAGTCGATGGCGCTCTGATCGGTGAGGCTCGCGATCTGATCGACGACCACTCGTGCGCGCTGAGCATCGGTGGTCGCGGCCACGAAGTCGGCGGAGAACGCGGGCTCGAGCACATCGGCACCGGCCGACCACAGCGCGTCTGTCGACCACCGCGCGTCGGCGAGACGCCTCAGGACCCGCCGCTGCCCTTTGTACACGCCCTTG
>NZ_JAGGPD010000330.1 GCF_018613995.1 Microbacterium sp. ISL-103
CAAGGACGGCGTCAAGCGAACCGTCCGCGTGCGGTACGCGAAGAAGTCAGGTAAGGACCGCTGATGGCAACCACCGACGCTGCGGTGGCTGGCAAGATCCAGCCCCGCCTGAAGGCGAAGTACAAGGCCGAGATCCAGCAGAAGATGCAGGATGAGTTCGGCTACACCAACGTGATGCAGATCCCCGGTCTGGTCAAGGTCGTCGTGAACACCGGTGTCG
The DNA here is from genome assembly GCF_018613995.1 of Microbacterium sp. ISL-103. Lineage (GTDB taxonomy): Bacteria > Actinomycetota > Actinomycetes > Actinomycetales > Microbacteriaceae > Microbacterium. The sequence goes on from NZ_JAGGPD010000330.1 coordinate 221, forward strand.
GTGAAGCGGCGCGTGACAGCAAGGTGATCGACGGCGCGATCGACGATCTCACCAAGATCACCGGTCAGAAGCCGCTCGTCACGAAGGCTCGCAAGTCGATCGCGCAGTTCAAGCTGCGCGAGGGCCAGGCCATCGGCGCACACGTCACCCTCCGTGGTGACCGTGCGTGGGAGTTCCTGGACCGCCTCGTCTCGCTCGCTCTGCCCCGCATCCGCGACTTCCGCGGTCTGTCGAGCAAGCAGTTCGACGGCAACGGCAACTACACGTTCGGTCTCCAGGAGCAGAGCGTGTTCCACGAGATCGATCAGGACAAGATCGACCGGGTTCGCGGTTTCGACATCACTGTCGTCACCACCGCGAAGACGGATGACGAGGGTCGTGCACTGCTGCGTCACCTCGGCTTCCCGTTCCGGTCGGAGGACGCCCAGGCGTAATCGGTTTCGGGCGGGGCGCACAGCGCCCCGCCCGATCCCGTACAATTGAAGATTGCGTGTCATCGCAGGCCGTCTGTCGTGTAACGGCAGCCGGAACCTCATGAACAAAGGAAAACAACAATGACAATGACAGACCCGGTCGCAGATCTGCTGACCCGTCTGCGTAACGCGAACTCGGCGCATCACGACTCCGTGACCCTGCCGTCGAGCAAGCTCAAGACGCACATCGCCGAGATCCTCCAGCAGGAGGGCTACATCGCTGGTTGGGAGACGACTGACGCTCGCGTCGGGACGAACCTGACGCTCCAGCTGAAGTACGGCCCCAACCGAGAGCGTTCGATCGCGGGCATCAAGCGCGTGTCGAAGCCCGGCCTCCGCGTCTACGCGAAGTCCACCGAGCTTCCCAAGGTCCTCGGCGGCCTCGGCGTGGCCATCCTGTCCACCTCCTCCGGTCTTCTCACCGACCGTCAGGCAGAGCAGAAGGGCGTGGGCGGAGAAGTTCTCGCCTACGTGTGGTAATCGAAAATGTCGCGTATTGGACGACTTCCCATCGACGTTCCTGCGGGCGTGACCGTTTCGGTCGACGGCCGTGTGGTCGCGGTGAAGGGCCCCAAGGGTGAACTCACCCTGACGGTCGCCAACCCCATCGAGGTCGCGGTCGAGGAGAACCAGGTTCTCGTCAGCCGCCCCGACGACGAGCGCGAGTCCCGGTCGCTTCACGGCCTGACCCGCACGCTCATCAACAACAACATCATCGGCGTGACCCAGGGCTACACCAAGGGTCTCGAGGTCGTCGGAACCGGTTACCGCGTTGCTCAGAAGGGCGGCTCGGTCGAGTTCGCCCTGGGCTTCTCGCACCCGGTCCTGATCGACCCGCCCGCCGGCATCACGCTCACGGTCGAGGGCAACAACAAGCTCACCGTCAGCGGAATCGACAAGCAGGCTGTCGGCGAGGCAGCTGCCAACATCCGCAAGATCCGCAAGCCCGAGCCGTACAAGGGCAAGGGTGTGCGCTACGCCGGCGAGATCGTGCGTCGCAAGGCCGGAAAGAGTGGTAAGTAACCATGGCTCTCAAGTCAAAGTCTGACGCCCGCGCGCGTCGTCATGCCCGCCTTCGCAAGAAGGTCGTCGGCACCGAGGTGCGTCCGCGCCTCGTCGTCAACCGTTCGGCTCGCCACGTCTTCGTGCAGCTTGTCGACGACAGCAAGGGTCACACCGTGGCGTCGGCTTCGACGCTCGAGACCGACCTGCGCTCGCTCGAGGGTGACAAGACCGCCAAGGCCCGCAAGGTCGGCGAGCTTCTCGCCGAGCGTGCGAAGGCTGCAGGCGTTTCCGAGGCAGTGTTCGACCGTGGCGGCAACCGCTACGCAGGTCGTGTCGCCGCCATCGCCGACGGCGCCCGCGAGGGGGGTCTGGCACTGTGAGTGACAACAAGGAGAACGAAGTGACCGAAGCGGCTGCTGCCACTTCCGAGACTGCCACCGGCACCACGCAGGCAGAGCCGTCTCAGCGCGACAACCGCCGCGGCGGTGGCCGTGGTGACCGCAACCAGGGTGGTCGTGACCGTAACTCGCGTGACCGTGGGGACAACCAGTTCCTCGAGCGCGTGGTCACCATCAACCGCGTCTCGAAGGTCGTGAAGGGTGGTCGTCGCTTCAGCTTCACCGCTCTCGTGGTCGTCGGTGACGGCAACGGTCTGGTGGGCGTCGGCTACGGCAAGGCCCGCGAGGTCCCTCTGGCGATCTCGAAGGGTGTCGAAGAGGCCAAGCGCAACTTCTTCCGCGTTCCGCGCGTCGGAAGCACCATCCCGCACCCCGTGCAGGGTGAGGCCGCTGCAGGCGTCGTCCTGCTGCGTCCGGCCGCTGCCGGTACCGGTGTCATCGCCGGTGGTCCGGTCCGCGCCGTGCTCGAGTGCGCCGGCATCCACGACGTGCTGTCGAAGTCGCTCGGTTCGTCGAACACGATCAACATCGTGCACGCGACGGTGACCGCCCTGAAGCAGCTCGAGGAGCCCCGTGCGGTCGCCGCACGTCGTGGCCTCGAGTTCGACCAGGTCGCACCCGCGCGTCTCGTCCGTGCGGAGGCTGACGCCATCGCCGCACAGAAGGTAGGTGCCTGATGGCTGCACGCCTGAAGGTCACGCAGGTCAAGTCCAAGGTGAGCGAGAAGCAGAACCAGCGTGACACGCTGCGCAGCCTCGGTCTGAAGCGGATCGGTGACACCACCGTTCGCCCCGACGACGCGCAGACGCGCGGTTACGTCAAGACCGTCGCCCACCTCGTAAAGGTTGAGGAGATCGACTAATGGCTGAGAAGAACGAAGCCGTCGCGGCCGAGAAGGCCCCGAAGAAGGCTGCCGCTCCCAAGGCCGCAGCCGAGAAGAAGCCCGCTGCCAAGAAGGCACCTGCGAAGGCGTCCGAGGCCAAGGCCGAGACCGCCAAGAAGCCGGCTGCGAAGAAGGCTGCGCCGAAGAAGGATGCTCCGGCATCCCGCCCCGGCGTGCTGAAGGTGCACCACCTGCGTCCGGTCCCCGGATCCAACACCGCGAAGACCCGTGTCGGTCGCGGTGAGGGCTCCAAGGGTAAGACCGCTGGTCGCGGCACCAAGGGCACCAAGGCCCGCAACACCGTTCGCGTCGGCTTCGAGGGTGGGCAGATGCCTCTGCACATGCGCACCCCGAAGCTGCGCGGGTTCAAGAACCCGTTCCGCGTCGAGTACCAGGTCGTGAACTTGGAGAAGCTCGCGGAGCTGTACCCCAAGGGCGGCGACGTCACCATCAGCGACCTGGTCGCCAAGGGTGCCGTTCGCAAGAACGAGAAGGTCAAGGTTCTCGGAAACGGCGACATCGCCGTGAAGCTCACCGTCTCGGTCGACAAGGTCTCGGGTTCCGCCGAGCAGAAGATCGTGGCGGCCGGCGGATCCGTCAAGTAACCACTTCATGAGAGGGGTCGGAGATTCTCCGGCCCCTCTTATGGGTTAGCCTGTTCTTTCAGCCGTCCCTCCGGGGATCGGTAACCCTTTCAGGAGGAACGTCCTTGTTTAGCGCCATCGCGCGGATCTTCCGCACGCCCGACCTGCGTCGGAAGATCGGTTTCACCCTCGCCATCGTCGCCATCTATCGACTCGGCTCGAATGTCCCTGCTCCGTTCGTGAACTTCCCGAACGTCGAGGAGTGCCTGGCTCAGAACGCCGGCACCGACGGGCTGCTCGGTCTGGTCAACCTCTTCTCCGGTGGGGCGCTCCTCCAGCTGTCGATCTTCGCGCTCGGCGTCATGCCGTACATCACCGCGACGATCATCACCCAGCTCCTCCGCGTCGTCATCCCGCACTTCGAGGCCCTGCACAAGGAAGGTCAGGCCGGCCAGGCCCGTCTGACCCAGTACACGCGGTACCTCACGATCGCCCTGGCACTGCTGCAGTCGACCACGCTGGTGACGGTGGCCCGCAGCGGCCAGCTGTTCGGCACCACCGACGTGGCGGCCTGCCAGAACCTGCTCACGAACGACGTCTGGTGGGCGCAGCTGCTCATCATCATGGCGATGACCGCGGGCACCGGCCTCATCATGTGGTTCGCCGAGCTCGTCACCGAGCGCGGCATCGGCAACGGAATGTCGCTGCTGATCTTCACCTCGATCGCCGCCACGTTCCCCGGCGCCATGGGCCTCATCTGGGAGAGCAAGGGCTTCGAGGTGTTCCTCCTCGTCCTCTTGGTCGGAATCATCGTGATGGCGCTCGTCGTGTTCGTCGAGCAGTCGCAGCGACGGATCCCTGTGCAGTACGCCAAGCGCATGGTCGGCCGCCGCACGTACGGCGGCACGAACACGTACATCCCGATCAAGGTCAACATGGCGGGTGTGATCCCCGTGATCTTCGCGTCGTCGCTGCTGTACATCCCGGCTCTGATCGCTCAGTTCAACACCCCGCAGGACGGCTCCGAGCCGGCCGCGTGGGTGACCTGGATCAGCGCGAACTTCACCACGGGCAACAGCCCGGTCTACATGGCCGTGTACTTCCTGCTGATCATCGGCTTCACGTACTTCTACGTCGCGATCACCTTCAACCCCGTAGAGGTCGCCGACAACATGAAGAAGTACGGCGGGTTCATCCCCGGCATCCGTGCCGGTCGTCCGACCGCCGAGTACCTCGACTACGTGCTCACCCGCATCACGCTGCCCGGCTCGATCTACCTGGGTCTGATCGCGCTCATCCCGCTCATCGCTCTCGCAACCGTCGGCGCCAACCAGAACTTCCCGTTCGGCGGCCCATCGAACCTCATCACAGTGGGTGTC
>NZ_JAGGPD010000331.1 GCF_018613995.1 Microbacterium sp. ISL-103
ATGACGTTCGGGATCCTGCGCAGTCGCGGGACGATGTCGAGCACGCCGGTGTTGTAGCCGAACGTGAGCCAGACGTCTCCGTCGACGTGCTCGCGCATCGCGTGACGGGTCGAGGTCAGATCGAATGCCGACGTGCCCTTCCATCCGTCGCGAGGTTCGCGGATGAGCACGCGCTGAAGGCCGTTCCATTCGTCGACGGTCGTCGGCCCCTCCCCGGGGATCTGACAGTAGACGATGACGTTCCACCCCTGGTCGCGCAGATACAGGCCGACGTTCTCGGCAGCGGTCTCGAACCCGCCGTACGCGGCAGGTACGCCGTGGGTGCCAAGTATCCGGACGGTTGATGGCACGGTGATTTCCCCCTCATTTCGGATGCTCTCGCACCCACTTCACTGCATCACGGCTCTGCATCCGCCTCCCCGGCGGACCGAACCACAGTGTTCTGTGACTAGTATGCCCCGCTGGGCTGCACCATGACCTTGGCAGTGCGCCACATGATCTGCAGGTCGTTCATGACCGACCAGTTCTCGACGTAGCGCAGGTCGAGGCGCACGCTCTCGTCCCACGAGAGGTCGCTGCGACCCGACACCTGCCACAGACCGGTGATTCCGGGCTTGATGTAGAGGCGACGGAACACGGTGCCGTCGTACGCGGTGACCTCGCTGGGCAGCGGCGGTCGCGGGCCGACGACACTCATGTCGCCGATCAGGACGTTCCAGAACTGCGGCAGCTCGTCGAGCGACAGCTTGCGCAGGATCCTGCCGACCCGCGTGACGCGGGGGTCGTCCTTCATCTTGAACAGGAGTCCTGCGCCCTGGTTCTGCTCCTTGAGTGCGGCGAGCTGCTGCTCGGCATCCGTCTTCATCGAGCGGAACTTCATGATCTTGAACGTGCGGCCGTCGCGACCCACCCGCTCCTGCGAGAAGAACAGCGGACCCGGCGAGTCCAGCTTCACGAGAAGCGCGAGGACCGGTGTGATCAGCGCGATCGGGATCAGAGCGACGGACGCGACGGCGATGTCGAGTGCGCGCTTGAGTACGTGCTGGCCGCCCTCGTACGAGGGGATCTGCACCTGGATCAGCGGAAGACCCTCGACGGGCGCGAACGAGATGCGGGGGCCGGCGACATCGGTGAGGCGGCTCGAGAGCACGAGCTCGGCGGCGGTGCCTTCGAGCTGCCAGCTGAGGTGCTTCACGAAATCGGGCTCGCCGTCGGGACGGCTCGCGACGATGATCGTGTCTGCACCCAGTTCGGCCGCCACCGTCGAGACGGAGTTGACGTTGCCGAGAACGGGGAAGTGCGCACCGGCGACTTCGACGTCACGCGCGTTGCCGTCGAGCAGTGTCGCGCCCACGACCTGGTACCCGGAGGCGCCGATCGGGTGCAGAGTGCGCACGACGTACTCGACGTCGTCTCTGTTGCCGACGACGAGCGTGCGCGAGGCGAAACGCCCCTGCGCACGCTGCGCCGTCAGCCAGTGCCGCCACGCCCAACGCGTGACCAGCAGTGTGAGAACACCGAGCGGCAGGCCGACGAGCAGCACGAGCTGCATCGTCTGCCAGCCCAGCACGACACTGAGCATGGCGATGATCCCGAACGCCAGCCCACTGGCGTGCGCCACGCCGCGGTACTCGGTGGCGCTGGCACGGAACAGCGCTGCATCGCGTGTATGCAGAGCGCTGAGCATCAGAAACCAGAGCGTGGCCAGCAGAATGCCGTTGCGCAGGGCCTCTTCCCCTGCGACACCGGTCATCACCTGGACCGCTGCTGTGATTCCGACTGCGAACAGGATGACCCCAGCATCCGTGATGCGCAGTCGCATCCGATAACGCCGCTCCCACTGACGGCGTCGCTCCAGCGTTGCGGACACGCGCGGTGTGACCACCGTATGCGTGACCGACTTCGCGGCTCGCGGTGCGGCGACCGGCATGAAGACCGAACCCGTGCGAGTGATGCTCAAAGCATCCTCGACGGAAGTCATGCCGAGGCCCCTTGAGCCGTGTATGTACGCAGAATTCCCCAGTGCGCCATGATTTCCCCAGTGTTTCCCCAGACCACGGACCCCACGTCCATGGCATCGTCTGCATCCCGACCCCTCGGGTTCCTGCTGCATCCGTGATCCCACATCACGGGTTGCGATCGCCGTCCCACACGGCGTTGCTGGCAGCAGGCGCTGCAGACTTCGTTCACTCTAGCGGAACCAGACGTTCAGCGGAAGATAATTCATGCGAGTGGACGAACCTATATTCCGGTGGCTGCTCTCCTGACCGGAATCTCGGCGATATTCTGACCGCGTGACCACCGCGCCCGCACCGAGATTCCACCTCAGCCGCATGCTTCCGCCCGATCCCGCAAAGCCGCACCGCACAGCCAGCACGCTCGAGCTCTTCTTCGATCTCGTCTTCGTCGTCGCCGTGAGCATCGCCTCGGCGCAGCTGCATCACGCGCTGAGTCACGGCGATTTCGTGCACGGCATCACTTCTTACGCCATGGTCTTCTTCGCGGTGTGGTGGGCCTGGATGAACTTCACCTGGTTCGCGACAGCGTTCGGCACCGACGACTGGCTGTATCGGATCACCACGATCGTGCAGATGGGCGGTGTGCTCGTCTTCGCCGCGGGCATCCCGACGGCGTTCGAGCAGGGCGACTTCACGATCGCCGTGCTCGGCTACATCGTGATGCGCGTCGCGATGGTCGCTCAATGGCTGCGGGCATCGCGCGGAGCGAGGGAGCTGCGCGCCGCCACGCGCCGGTATGCGTTCGGGATCGCCGCAGTGCAGGTGCTCTGGGTCCTGTTCCTGCTCATCCCGTCGGGGCCGCTTCAGATCGTCGCCTTCGCCGCGTTCGCCCTGATCGAGGTCAGCGTTCCGGTCTTCGCCGAGCACCGCAGGCAGACTCCGTGGCATCCGCATCACATCACCGAGAGATACGGCCTCTTCACCCTGATCGTGCTGGGCGAGAGCCTCCTCGCATCCGCCAACGCGATCATCGACGCCGGCCATGAGCTGGAGTCCTTCGTTCCCCTCATCTCGATCTCCGTCCTCACACTCGTGGTGACGGCGTCGCTCTGGTGGATCTACTTCTGGCCGCCGCACCACCGTGCGATCACCTCGTTCGGTCGCTCACTGCGCTACGGCTACACGCACTACTTCGTCTTCGCCGCCGCAGCCGCTTTCTCGGCGGGCATCGAGGTCGAGATCGACGTCCTCACCGGCGAGAGCCATCTGACCAACATCGCGGCCTCGTTCACCGTGACCGTCCCGATCGCGATCTTCCTGCTCGGAATCTGGTGGATCGCGATCCGAGAGAACGCCGACCGGCTCGTGAACATCGTGGTCCCGATCGCCGCCCTCATCGTGCTTCTCGACCCGATCCTGCCGACGCCGGTGGCCTTCTCCGCTGCGGTACTGGCGGCCGTGGTGGTGGTCCTCGTCCTGCATCCGCCCCGAGACGCGAGATCATAGCTTTCGCATAGACGAGGCATAGCTCGCTGCTCGGCTCCTCGGTGACCATGGATGAATCGACACCCCGTCCACACCGAGAGGAGCACGATCGTGAGCCGCATCCCCGAACCCGTCCAGACCCCCGAGGGTCCCACCTACGAAGGTCGTCTGCTCGACCACGTCGACGAGGAGGTCGTCGACCAGGGCGCCGCCTTCGACATCCGCACCCTCGTGACCCGCCGAGGCGTGCTCGGTCTCGCAGGCCTCGGTGTGGGAGCAGTCGTGCTCGCCGCCTGCGCTCCGGCCGCGACGGGCACCAGCGGGTCGACCGGCGGCGATTCCACCGCCACCACTGACACCGACGGGTCGACGGGGGCCGATTCGGCGACCGCGGCGGGAGAGATCCCGGACGAGACGGCCGGTCCGTATCCCGGCGACGGTTCCAACGGCCCCGACGTGCTCGAGCAGTCGGGCATCGTGCGGCAGGACATCCGCCGTTCGATCGACGGCTCGGCCACAGCCGACGGAATCCCGTTGACGTTCGAGTTCCAGGTGCTGGACATCGCGAACGGCAGCGTGCCCTTCGAGGGCGTCGCGGTCTATGCCTGGCACTGCACGGCGCAGGGCGAGTACTCCATGTACTCCTCCGGGCTCGAAGAGGTCGACTATCTGCGGGGAGTGCAGGTCGCGGATGCCGACGGCACGGTGTCGTTCTCATCGATCTTCCCCGGGTGCTACTCGGGGCGATGGCCGCACATCCATTTCGAGGTGTATCCCGACGTCGACTCGATCACCGACTCGGCCAACGCCATCGCCACCTCTCAGCTGGCGCTTCCCGAAGACGTCTGCGCCACCGTCTACGCCGACTCCCGCTACGACGGATCGACCCAGAACCTGTCACAGACGAGCCTCGCCTCGGACAACGTCTTCGGAGAGGATGCGGCCGCTCTGCAGCTGGCCACCGTCACCGGCGAATCCGGCAGCGGATACACCGCCACGCTCGTCGTCGCCGTCGACACCACGACCACACCCACGGCCGGATCCGCTCCCTCGGGTGGCGGCGCCGGCGGTGGCGGCCAGCCGCCGTCCCACTGACGGTTCACGAAAGGACAGCAGACATGCTTCAGAACCTCACAGGGTGGCACGCCCTGATCATCCTCGCGATCGTCGTCCTCATCTTCGGCGCAGCGAAGCTCCCGGCCCTCGCCAAGAGCGTCGGCCAGTCCATGCGCATCCTCAAGACCGAGGTCGCCGAACCCACGGGCCGCCCTGGGGACGCCACCGACTCCGAGCTCCGGCCCGTGACGACCCGAGAGGCACGCTCGTACGTCGACGCGGCCGCGTCGGACGACGTCGCTCGGCCCGCCGTGCGAGCCGCGGAGTAGATCATGACCGCGCCCGCCCCTGCCCTCGTCGAGGCGCGCGTCCCGCCCCCTCGACCGGGAATGCCGCTGTCGTCGC
>NZ_JAGGPD010000332.1 GCF_018613995.1 Microbacterium sp. ISL-103
GATCGGCCTCGGCGAGGAGAGGCTCGAGGGCGGCTTCTCGGGCGGCGAGGAGCCGGAGCACGCGCTGTCCCGCGTGCTCGTGCCGTATCTGCGCGCCGGGCGGTTCGACGAGGCGAAGAGCGCGCACCTTCGCAGCTACCGTCTGGCGAAGGACAACCCCGACAATCTGCGCATCGTCGCGAACAACATCGTCTTCGCCGCCCTCACCGGCAACGAGGCCCGCGCACTCGCGCAGGTCGAGCGTCACATCTCGTGGCTCTCGCATGACGGACTCAACGTCGACGCGCACTTCGCCGCCCTCGCCGCATTCGCCTTCGCCCTCGACCGCGTCACCGCCGCAGGGCACGCCGACACCCCGGTGCGCGGCGCGGACTCCCCCGCCCTCACCCCGTTCTTCGGCGAGCACGACGGTCCCTGGGGCGCCGCCGACCTCGCGGCCACCGCCTGGGCGGCCGCCGAGCGCATCGGTGCCGAGTTCGACCGCCGCGACGGCACCGAGGGTCACGCGCGCAGCCTCGCCCGGATGCGCGCCCTCGCCGAGGAGCGGTACGACGTGCCGATCCGGTCGGACGCGTTCGTCGCCGCGCCGGACACCGCCGGCCCCGCCGACCCGGACGCGTGGTTCGACCGGGTGATGGATCTCGCCCAGTTCGGGGCCGAGCACGAGACCCTGCAGGCGCTGCCCCACGCCCTGGCCGTCGAGGATCCCTCGAAGATCGCCCAGCTCATGTCGCTGCGCCTCGGCATCCTGATCGCTCTCGACCGCGCCGACGAGGCAGCAGAGCTTCTTCCTGCGCGGATCGACGCACTGCGCGCCGCAGGGCTCGACGCACAGGCAGGTCTGGAGCAGCGCCTCGGACTCGCGACCTTCGGGCTGAACACCGCCGACGCCGCGGCCGCCCTCGAAGACGAGCTCGCGACCGCCGCGACGCTGCCCGCCTGGTCTCGCGGCGACCTCGCGATCAGCCGGGCATCGCTGCACCTGCACGCCGAGGAACCCGATGCGGCGCTCGACATGGCGGAGGTCGCCGCACGCGCCTTCGCCGAGGCCGATGACGCGCGGCTGACCAACACCACGACCCTCGTCGCGATCGCAGCCGTGCTGCACAAGGGCGACATCGAGGCCGCATCCGCTCTGCTGGATCGGTTTCTGGCACAGGACGATCTGAGCACCGGACACCGGGCGCAGGCCCTGCAGACACGCGCCAGGGTGCGCGGCGGCAGCGAGGCGTACGTCGAGGGAGCGACGGATGCCGACGAGGCGTCACGCCTGCTCGCGGGACTCGGCGCGACGACGGCGCTGGCCGGCGCGCATCTGCTCGCCGGTGCGCTCTGGGAAGACGCCGGGGATGCCGAGAAGGCGGTGACCCGCTACCGCGTCACCTCCCGCCTCGTCGCCCAGGAGGGCGGCGACCAGGCGGGGGCGGACTTCCGGCTCGCGCGCGCCATGCTCGCCGCCGGGGACGCCGAGGTCGCGGCAGAGCTGTTCGGGCAGGTGCTCGAGCGCGAGGAGAAGGCCGAGGGGCACGCCTCCTCGCGGGCGATGACCGCATCGCTGCTGGCGCGCGCGCTCGCGACCGCCGGCGAGTTCGGCCAGGCGGTGGGCGCCTACGGCTACGCCGCCGACCTCTTCGGCGAGGCGGACGAGCACGCCGACCAGGCCGTCGCGCTGACCGAGCGTGCGAAGATCCTCGCCCGGTTCGACGAGCAGGATGAAGCGATCGAGTCGCTCGAATCGGCATCCGGGATCGTGCGCAAGGCACCGGATGCCGTCGGCGCTCTCGTCGACGTGCTGCACAACCTCGGCCAGGCCTACGGCGTGCGGCACGACGACCGCGCCTTCGCCCTGTTCGACGAGGTGACAGCGCTCGCTCAGGAGCACGAGGCCGGATGGCTTCTCGCCGACGTCACCGACTCCCGCGCACGGGCTCTGGCGGAGTTCGGGCGCACCGACGAGGCCGTGGCCGCGGCGCTCACGGCGGCCGACGGCTTCGCGGCGCTCGGGGATGCCGGGTCGGCCGGCGGAGCGGAGCTGTGCCCCGCTCGTCTGCGCGCCGGCGACGAGCGAGCATCCGACGCCGTGCCGATCTACCGCAGCGCGCCCGAGCACGCCACCGAGCATCCGCCCCTGCGCGAGGTCTCAGCCCTCGAGCTCGGCACCGTGCTCGAGGCGCTCGGCCGCCACGGTGAGGCCGCCGAGGTGCGGGCGCTGCTCGACAGCTGAGGCTCGCCGGCCCCGTGCGCTCGACGAGGCCGTGGCGATCGGCAAGTCCGATCGCTCCTCGCAAGTCCGAATCCCGCGGATTCGGACTATCGAGGAGCAATCGGACTCACGAGGCGTCGTCTCCAGGATCCCGCGGGTCAGAGGAACTGACGCCAGTTCGCCCGTGCCAGGTCGAGCAGCTCGTCTCCCTTGCCCGACATCACGGTGCGGATCGCGTACAGCGCGAAGCCCTTGACCTGGGCGGCCTCGATCGCCGGCGGCATCGACAGCTCCTGCCGTTCGGTGACGACGTCGAGCAACGCGGGCCCGTCGTGCGCGAGCACCTCGCGCACGGCATCCGGCAGATCCTCGCTGTTCTCGACGCGACGGGCGAAGATCCCCATGGCCTCGGCGATAGCCGCGAAGCCCGGGTTGGTGAGCTCGGTTCCGTAGTTCACGAAGCCGGGGGCCT
>NZ_JAGGPD010000333.1 GCF_018613995.1 Microbacterium sp. ISL-103
GGAGCTACGTCGTGATGCCGATCGGCACTCTCGTGTACGGCTGGCTCATCACCCACAGCGACGTCGAGACGGTCTTGATCACCTCGGGGATCCTCTACGCGTCGATCGCGGTGGTGACCCTGCTGGTGCCCAGCGTCTGGCGCATGGGGCGGCCGGCCGATGCGATGCACCCGAGCACGGAGTTGGCGGATTCATAGCAATCCGGGCGAGACTGGGGGCATGACCTTCGCCGCGCTCCAGCCGCTCGCAGACCGTGCCGCACTGTTCTCCGCCCTGCGTCAGGATGCCCTGGCCACCACCCTCGAGGACCTCGGCGAGAATCGCTGGGATGCCGACATGGCGGCCGGCACCCTCACCTTCACCTCGAACGCCGACGCCGCCCGTCAGCTCGTGACCCGCGCACACCTGGTGGCGACGATCGCGCCGGGCCCGCGCTCGCTGCTCTGGGCCTGGGCGCACCCGCAGGGCGACCCCGCAGGGATCGCCGCTCAGCTGCGCGACTACGGCACCGAGCACGGCATCGCCGAGCTCAGCGAGACCGAGCTCCCCTTTCCCGAAGACGCCAGCGGAGACGCCGAGTGGATCACGGCGGCCGCCCACACCGTCGGCGCGGTCGCGGTGGAGCTCACGGGTCGCGCGCCCTACTACCTCGCACCGGTCGGCGGTGGCACGTACGCGGTGTTCCTGCTCGACGCTCCGCTGCCCCCGCTGACCGTCGCCGCAGCAGCGATCGTGCTGCCGCGCATCCTGTCGGGGCTGGCGCTGCCCGACGCGCGCACGGCCGTCTGGGATGCCGCCCGCCTCGCGGGCTGGAACCTGACCTGGACCGACGAGTCCTTCTCGGGAGCGACGGTCACCGACGCCACGGGCACCGCGACGTTCCGCTTCGACGAGCAGGCGCGCATCACGAACATCGAGAGCAGCCTGCACCCGCAGAGCTGACCCCTCGCCCGAGAACGGCGCGTCAGCGGCCCATCCGCTGACGCGCCGTCTTGGTTCCCGGCCCCACAGGGGCATGCGAGGTGGCCGCCGCGAGCCCGAACACCGGCATGTCGACATAGACGGCCTCGAGATCCGTGGTCGGCACCTGATAGGTCTCGTGCCAGACGCCGACGCTTCCCGTGCCCTGCAGCGTGCGCATGAAGTCCCTCCACGGCTGCAGGTGCGGCGCATCCCGGTCGGCGGCGAAGCGCTGCAGATGCTCCGGGCTCTCCCAGTACGACAGCAGGATCGTCGTCCGCCCGAACCAGCTGTGCGCGCCGAGCATCCCCGCATCCGCGTGCGTCGCAAGGTGCTGCAGCATCGGGGGCATCTTGCTGGCGGTCCGCCACACCCTGCCGAGCTGCCACCACCGGTTGGCGCGCATTCCGATCAGGAAGACCGTGACGTCCGATCCAGCGGGGGCCGCGGTGAACCGACCGGGAAAGACGTGCTGAGCCATAGGACACTCCTTGGAACGTTGTTATGTAACGGCGTTACGCAACAACGTTACGATAGTCTCGTCTCCATGGCAAGACCTCCTCTCTACGACGATGCACTGCGCGCCCGGCTGCTCGACGCGACAGCCGAGATGGTCGACGACAAGGGGCCCGAGCGGATCAGCCTGCGCGACATCGCGCAGAAGGCCGGCACCTCGACGTCGGCCGTCTACAGCCTGTTCGGCGGAAAGACCGAACTGCTCGTGGCCGTGATCGAGCATGGGTTCGCCTCGTTCGGAGAGGCGCAGTCCGCCGCAGAAGCCGAGGGGCTGCGCGCACTCGGACTCGCGTATCGCTCGTGGGCGATGGCGAACCCGGCGCTCTACCGCCTGATGTTCGGCGGCGGCGTGGCCACCGAGGACTGCCGCCCCGACGATGCGACCATGAGCACGGCTATGGCACCGCTCGTGCGAGCACTCGCGGCGCGCATCGCCGAGACCGAGGTGATGGCGGCGGCGCTCACCGTCTGGGCGCAGGTGCACGGCGCCGTGAGCCTCGAACTGGCGGGAGTCACTCCCCCGCTCGTACCGTGGGACTCCGTCTACGGCGCGGTGGTGGATGCCGTCGAGCGGGCTTTCCCCGCCCGCTGACCCGCGCCGGGCCACCCGAGAGGTGCCACGGCATCCGGGAGTGTGGAATTCTGGTCGAATGAAGAACGGAATCGTCCGGTTCGCCGCACTCTACGTGTTCAACGTCGCGGTGCTGCTGCTCATCGGCCTGCTGTCCGCGGGGGTCTCCGTCGGGTTCAACGCGCTGTGGGCCGCCGTCATCCTGACTCTCGCGGCACTCTTCGTGAAGCCTCTGCTCACCGGCGCTTTCCGCAAGGCCGCGGCGAAGTCGGCGGCCGACCGCACGAAGACCGGCGAGAAGGTCGTGCAGTACGTGCTCGTCTACCTCGTCGAGCTCATCATCTGGGTCGCCGTCGTGTGGCTGAGCGGCGTCCGCGCATCGGGATTCTGGAGCTTCGCGCTCCCACCGCTCTTCCTGCTCTTCGGCTGGATGATCTACGACCAGGTCGACGACAAGCTCCGCGCCAAGGCCGGCGAGCTGTACGACGTCGTGCAGGGCAAGGTCACGGGCCGGAAGGCAGCGCGCACATCGGCATCCTCCCCGGCGCAGGCGCCCGTCACCGCCGAGGCACGCGAAGAGCTCGACGACGGCCTGACCCCCGAGCAGCGACGCATGCTCGACGAACTGGGCTGAACGAGAACGGTCCCGACCTGCGGGCCTCGCCCCCGATCCGCGTGCGGATCAGAGGAACAAGTCAGCAGATCGGGACCGATCAGAGTCAGACCAGGCGTTCAGCCGCCTCGACGACGTTGGTCATGAGCAGGGCGACGGTCATCGGCCCGACGCCACCGGGGTTGGGCGACACCCAGCCGGCGACATCGGCCACATCGGGATGCACGTCTCCGAACACCAGGTTCTTTCCGGTCTCAGGGTCGGTCTCGCGCGTCACACCCACATCGAGCACGGCGGCACCGGGCTTCACGTCCTCGGCGCGGATGAGGTGCTTGACGCCCGCCGCGGCG
>NZ_JAGGPD010000334.1 GCF_018613995.1 Microbacterium sp. ISL-103
GGCCGATGCGATCAGCACCCGCTGACGCATCCCGCCCGAGAGCTCATGCGGGTACTGGCGCGCCCGCAGATCCGGGTCGTCGATGCCGACCCGGTCGAGGAGCTCGATCGCCCGCGCCCGCCGCGATCTGCGGTCTCTGTGGCCGTGCAGTCTCAGCACCTCTTCGACCTGCGCGCCGATCGGGCGCACGGGGTCGAGCGAGGTCACAGGATCCTGCGGGACGAGACCGATCTCGGGGCCGCGGATGCCGCGCAGCGCGCGATCCGTCCAGCCCGAGATGTCGAGGTCGCCGAGGCGCACCGCGCCGCCGTCGACCCTGCCGCCCTCGGGCAGCAGACCGAGCAGGGCGTGCGCGGTGGTGGACTTCCCCGACCCCGACTCGCCGACGAGTGCCAGCGCCTCTCCTTCGGCGATCTCGAACGAGACCCCGTGCACCACCTCGCGGCGGCCGGCTCGGGTGGCGTACGAGACGGCGAGGCCGTCGACGGTGAGCACGCTCATCGCGGGTTCCTTCCGATGCGGTGCGAGATGCGGTTCGCGCTGAGCACGACGACGACCACCACGAGTCCGGGCAGAGCCGTGAGCCACCACGCGGTGGCGATGTAGTTGCGGCCCTCGGCGATCAGGAGTCCCCACTCGGGGGTGGGGGGCGGGGCGCCGTACCCGAGGAATCCGAGGGTCGAGATCGCGAGGATCGCGGTGCCGAACTGCAGGGCCGCGAGCGCGACGATCGGGGTGAGCGAATTGGGCAGCACGTGCCGACGCAGCACCGTGAAGAAGGTGCCGCCGCTGCCGTACGCCGCCTCGACGTACTCGCTGCGTCGCACCCGCGCGACCTCCGACCGCATCAGGCGGGCGAAGGCGGCGACGCTGCCGAGGCCCACGGCGATCGCCGCGTTCACGGTGCCGAAGCCGAGCAGGATGATCACCGACAGCGAGAGCAGCAGACCGGGGATCGCCAGCAGCACGTCGACGACGCGCATCAGGATGTCGTCGACGACGCCGCCGATCGCGCCGGCGACCGCACCGAGGATCGTGCCGAGCGCGAGACCGACCGTGACGGCGATGAGCGCACCCGAGAGCGAGTGCACCGCGCCGTGGACGACACGGCCGAACAGATCGCGGCCGAGGGTGTCGGTGCCGAACGGATGCGCCGCGCTCGGCGGCAGCAGCTTGTCGGCGGGGGTGCCGGTGAGCGGGTCGCCCGGGGCGAAGACCCCGGGGATCAGCGCCCAGAGCACCGCGAGCGACACCACGGCGATCGCGAGGTAGAGCCCCCAGGGCAGGCCGAGCAGACCGCGTGCGCGTCGCCGCGGTCGGGCGACCGCGGCATCCTGCTGCGGTGCCTCGGGCGGGGTGTCGACGGATGCGGCGACGGCGGCGACGGTCATGCCGATGCTCCAGTCTTGACGAGTGCGCGCTGGCGGGGATCGATCAGCGGGGTGGCGAGGTCGACGGCGAAGCTGATCAGCACGAAGCCGAGGGCCGACAGCAGCACGACGCCCTGCAGCACCGGGATGTCCTGGTTCGACACCGCCTGCTCGGTGAGACGGCCGATGCCGGTGCGGCCGAACACCGTCTCGGTGACCACGGCCCCGCCGACGAGCTCGCCGAACAGCACGCCCGCGATCGTGAGCGTGGGCAGCGCCGCATTGCGCGCCACCGAACGGGTGAGCACCCACGAGGGCGGCGCGCCCTTGGCGCGGACGACGGTGATGAAGGGCTGCGCCTGCACCTGGTCGATGGCCCGCACCAGCACCTGGGCGAGCGGGGCGGAGATCGGCACGGCGAGCGTCAGCACCGGAAGGACGAGCCCGGCCACCGGGTCGGCGCCGACGATCGGCACCCACCCGAGCCCGAACGAGAAGACCTGGATCAGCAGGATGCCGAGCCAGAAGACGGGCACCGCGACGAACAGCCCCGGCACCTGACGGATGCCGTCGCGCAGCCACGCGAACGGTGCGAGCGAGGAGAGCCCTGCGACGAGCACCGCGATCAGCAGCGCCACCACGAGTCCCAGCGACGCCAGCAGCAGCGTCGACGGCAGAGCCTCGGCGAGCATCGCCAGCACCGGGGTGCCGAACTGCGTCGAGTAGCCGAAGTCGCCGGCAGCGAACCCGAGACCCGCATGCAGGTACTGCTGCCACCACGGCAGATCGGTGCCGTAGGTCGCACGGATGCCGTCGAGTTGCTCCGGCGACAGCCCGAGGCTGGGGTCGGAGAACTTGATCAGGATCGCATCGCCCGGCAGCAGCTGCAGCAGGAAGAAGGTGGCCGTGAAGGCCGCGATCAGAACGATCGCGGCCTGCCCGGCTCGTCGGAGGACGAAGCTCATCGGTGCACCGTGTCAGTCTCAGTGCTCGGCGAGCCAGACGCCCGAGAAGGTGGGGCGACCGACCGACTCGAAGTCCACGCCGTGCACGTAGGTCGCGGCGCCGTAGACCTGCGGCTCCTCGAACAGCGGGATGACGTAGGCCTGCTCGGCGATGTAGTCCTGCACGGCCTGCGACGCCTCGGCCCGCTTCTCGGTGTCGGGCTCCGACGCCACGGTCTCGAGAAGGGCGTCGAGCTCGGCATCCTTCGAGATCAGCACGTCACGGTTCTTCGTGTAGTACTGGCTCTTGATCACGTCGAAGTCCGCGCGGCCGACCATCGAGTGATAGAAGCCGGTCTTCAGCGGGTCACGCGTGTCTTCGGCATACGATCCCGCATCCGCCGGCTTCACCGTGAGCTCGACACCGACCTTCGCGAGCTGCTGCGCGACGAGCTCGAGCGTCTGCTTCGAGAGCGGCTGGGGTGCCGCCTCGTAGACGGTGATCGACAGGCGCTCGCCGTCCTTCTCGCGGATGCCGTCGGATCCGGCCGTCCAGCCGGCGTCGTCGAGCAGCTTCTCGGCCTTGTCGGGGTCGTAGGCGTAGTGCTCCGACTCGTCCTTGTAGCCGAGCGCCTCCTGCGACAGCACCGACGTCGCGACCGGGTAGTTCTCGGTGAACAGGGTGTCGACGACCTCTTGGGCATCGACCGCGGCGACGAGCGCCTGACGCACCCGGATGTCGGAGAGCAGCGGGTTCTCGGGGCGCAGCGAGATGGAGTTGTTCACTCCGCGGGTCTGCGGCGCGTAGAGCGTGAAGCCCGAGCTCTCGACGCGGTCCTCGTCGAAGGCCTGCACGTAGCGGACGTAGTCGGCTTGACCGGCGAGAAGCGACCCGATGCGCACCGAGTCTTCGGGGGTGACCAGCACATGCACGGCGTCGACGTACGGGCGGCCCTGGTTCTCGGCGCTCTCCGCTGCCCAGGCGTAGTCCTCACGGGCGGTGAGGGTGAACTCGGTGCCGAGCTTCTCGTCGGTGAGCGTGAAGGGGCCGGCGCCGATGATGGCCTCGGCGTTGCCCGCTCCGAAGTCCTCGATCGTGCCGTCGAGAGTGTCGGGAGACAGCAGGCCGGAGTTGATGGTCGACGTCGCCTGGAGGAATCCGGGTGCCGGCGCCGAGAAGCGGAAGGTGACCGTGTCGTCGTCGACGACCTCGCTCGACGCGTAGTTGTTGATCGCCTCCGAGACCGTGAGGCCGCGCTCGGGATCACCCAGCCCGTAGGTGTCGAAGTTCTTCGCGACGGCTGCGGCGTCGAGCGGCGTGCCGTCGGAGAACGTCACGTCGGGCTTCAGATCGAACGTGTACTCGGTGGCGTCGTCGTTCACCGTCCAGTCGGAGGCGATCCAGGGCTCGATCTCGAGCGACTCCGGGTTCTGCCAGGTCAGGCGGGCGGCGATGTTGTTGACCACGCCGCCGTTCGGGTAGAAGCCGGCCTGCGGCGGATACAGGTTCGTGAACGTCTGGTGCTCGAGGTAGGTGAGCGTTCCCCCGGTGACAGGGTCGCCTGCGGCGGCGGAGCTGTCGGCCGGAGCGGACGACGAGGCGCAGGCCGTGAGGCCGGCCGCGAGGACGAGCGGAAGCGCGATGGCGGCTGCGCGGATGAGACGGCGGTTCATGCGGGTCCTCCTGGACGGGGATGCTGTGGTTCCGGTGTGCGGGTGAACGTCACGCTAGGGACTCGTGCGACCTGACCGCCACTGCGGCCGTCATGTGCGGACGCGGCCTGTCACGAGACGTCAGGGCCGGTCACCCGGCGCAATCCGACGTAACGGATGCGACGGTTCAGCGGGCGAGCAGCGAGGATGCGGCACGCTGCTCGCTGTCGACGCCGAGACGGTCGCGCAGAGTCGAGGGGCCTCCGTCGCCGCGGCCGAGCAGCCCGCGTCGGCGCAGCTCGGGAGCGGCGAGGCGGGTGAAGGCCTCGAACTGCGCGGGCTGGAAAGCCGACAGCACGTTGAAGCCGTCGGCGGCGCCCTCGTCGCGCCAGGTCTCGAAGTGATCGGCGATCGTCGCGGCATCGCCGACCACGAAGGCCGCAGGCACCGCGTGGGCGGCGACCAGGTGGCGCCAGGTCAGTGCCGTCGCGCCGGCGTCGCCGACGCGGAGTCCGGCGATGCGTCGCAGGCGCTCGATCAGCGCTGCTCCCCCCTCACCCAGACGCCCGGCCTGATCGCGGGTCACGACCTCGTCGAAGTTCGCGGAGCGCAGGGGGTCGTCGGCGCCGACGCTCAGAGCATCCGCGAGCGCCGCCACCGATCTGTTCGCCGGGAACGCCGAGCGGGTCGACTGATGCCCCTCGTCGAGCGGGACGAGGGCGAGCAGCCGCTCGACGATGCGGTGCGCGTCGGCGTCGGATGCTGCGACGACCGGCAGCACCGGCGCGATCACCGCCAGGCTCTCCGGCGAGCGACCCGACCGGACCGCGATGTCTCGCAGCGTCCGGCGGGTGGCGATCGCGTCGGCGATGTTCGGGGCGGCGATGAGCGCGAGATCGGCCTCGGTCGCGGCGAGCGCGCGCGAGCGGGGCGAGGTGCCGGCGTGCACGATCGGGATCCGCCCCTGCGGAGGGCGGGCGACGTTCAGGGGGCCCG
>NZ_JAGGPD010000014.1 GCF_018613995.1 Microbacterium sp. ISL-103
CGCGCACGACATCACGAACAACCTGCTCACGGGCTTCGCGCCGCCTGCTCGCGAGACGGCGATCAACACCGTCGTCTCCGCGGATGCGCTGATCGCGGTGACGCCGATCTTCTCGACGAGCTACTCGGGTCTGTTCAAGTCGTTCATCGACGTGCTCGACCCCGACGCGCTCACGGGGAAGCCGGTGCTGATCGGCGCGAACGCCGGCACGGCGCGGCACTCCCTCGCGATCGACTATGCGATCCGCCCGCTCTTCGCATACCTGCATGCCGACGCTGTGTCGACCGGTGTGTTCGCCGCGTCCAGCGACTGGGGAGGCGCCGGCGACGACGTCGCCCCCCTCGGGAAGCGCGTCGAGAAGGGCGCGCGAGAGCTGGCCGAGGCGATCGCGAAGCGCGAGGTGGCTGCCACCGCCGACCCGTACGATCCCGCGACTTACCTCGGGGAGGGCCGATCGTTCGGCCACATGCTGGGCGGTCTCGCCGGAGAGTGACAGGTCCCCGGGATCGACCGGGAACGCGCGCAGGGCCATGAGGCCGTAGACGATGTCAGAAGGGCGTCGTACGGTGACCTCATGGCCCTTCGTTCTGTGCTCGAATCCGCGCGGCATGCCCTGAGCGGTGCCCTCGTCCTCCCCGGCGACGACTCCTTCGACGCCGCGCGCCGTCCGTGGAATCTGGCGGTCGAACAGCATCCGGCGGGTGTGGCCGCGCCGGCCGATCTGCGAGACCTGCGCACTCTTCTCGACGCCGCGCGCGACGCGGAGGTGACGCTCGCGGTGCAGCCCACCGGGCACGGTGCCGGCGGTGATCTGCCCGGCGCCGTCATCGTCCGCATGGCCGCCTTCGACGAGCTGTCGGTCGACCTCGGTTCCGGAGTGGTCCGTGTCGGCAGCGGAGTCCGCTGGGGCGCCGTAGTCGAAGCACTCGAAGGAACAGGCTGGGTGGCTCCTGCAGGCACCAGCCCGGTCGTCGCCGTCGCGGGCTACACCCTGGGCGGCGGGCATTCCTGGTTCAGTCGCACGGCGGGACTCGGGTCCGACAATCTCAGGGCCGCGTGGGTGCTGCAGGGCGACGGGACACACGAGCGGGTCGACGACGAGAGCGATCCCGAGCTGATGTGGGCGCTTCGCGGTGCCGGCGGCATCGTCGGGATCGTGACGGCCCTCGAGATAGACCTGGTCCCTGCGCCCACGTTGTGGGGCACCGAGCTCACTTTCGACGCCGCAGACGCCGCGGCGGTGATGCGGGCAGTGCGAGACCTGTCCTCAGAGGCCCCGGCTTCGCTCAATGTGTTCGTGAACTCGATGCGCATGCCCGACACTCCGCAGCTTCCCGACGAGATCCGAGGACGCAGTTTCATCACCGTGCAGGCGCTGTCGACGGTCGGTGCCGCTGATGAGCTGATCGAGCAGGTGCGGCGGGCGGGCGTCGTTCGCCGCGAGGTCTCCGGGGCCACGTCGCCGAAGACCGTCGCCGCGTCGAGCGGCGAACCCACCGAACCGACGCCCGGCCGAGGCGTGTCCGCTGCGCTCTCGTCGCTCGACGACTCGACGATCGACGATCTCTTCCGCTTCCGGGAGGGGCCGGAGCAGTGGCCGATCATGGGCATCGACATCCGGATGCTCGGTGGGGCGCTGAACGCACCTCGCCGAGCGGGCTTCGCGACGCTCCAGGGCGTCGACTGGCTGCTCCATGCGCTGGTGCCTGTCTTCCCGGGTGTGCCCAGCGAACCGGGCGACGCGAGCATGGCGGGCTTCCGCGAGACGCTGGCGCACGCGATCGCTCCGCAGACCGTCCCGACGTTCCTGGGGCCCGGAGAGACTCTCGAGCGCTGCGGCGAGCCGGCGGCGATCGATCGCCTGCGCACGATCAGGGCTGCCGCCGACCCCGACTCGCTGATCCACGAGGGGCGGCTCCCTCGCTGATCGCGCGTGCGGTGTCCGGCGAACGGGATCCGCGTCGTCCGCATGGTGAGACTCGGGCGCAGGTGCCGCGCCGGCTCAGCCGTCTCCGTCCGTGCGTCGGGTCCAGCGGTACTCCGTCTCGGGGCGCCCGCGTGCGCCGTAGCGGGCGCTGCGCGTGATGATGCCCGAATCGGTGAGGTGCTCCAGGTACCTCCGTACGGACACGCGTGACATCCCGAGCCGGGCGGCCGCCTCACTCGCCGACACCGCGGTACCGGATGATCGCAGCTCTGCGGTCACCTTCTGCAGTGTCGCGGCCGACAGCCCTTTGGGAATGGGGATCGTCCCGGTCGTGCGTCCGAGAAGCGCGTCGATCTCTGCCTGGGTCGCCTCCCCGGCCGTCGACCGCGCCTGCTCCCGATGGGTGCGGTAGGCGGTGAGGCGCTCATGGAACACCGCGAAGGGGAACGGCTTGACGAGGTACTGGTAGACGCCCAGTGCTGCCATCTGCCGGACGGTGTCCGCGTCGCGCACGCCGGTGATCGCGATCACGTCCACGGCCGCAGCTCGGGAGCGGAGTCCTCGGAGCACATCGATGCCCGAGCCGTCGGGCATCGTGATGTCGAGAAGCACGAGATTGAACGGCTTGTCCTGTGGCTGTTCGAGCACGGCCGAGAGCGCGGCCCGAGCGCCGGTGCACTCCCCACCCACGACGAACCCGTCGATCCTCTCGAGATACGAGCGGTGGAGCTCGAGCGTCAGAGCGTCGTCGTCGACGATCAGGGTGCGGATCATGGGTTCCTGCGTCCTCTCACGGGCGGAAGGATGACGGTGAACGTGGTCGGATGCGCGGACAGCGCCACTGAGCCGCCGGCGCCGACCACGACCGCGCGGACGAGGGCGAGGCCGACCCCTCGCCCCTGCGCGCCCGCAGGCTTCGTCGAGAAGCCGTGGGCGAACACGCGCTCGCGCAGCTCGGACGGTATGCCGTCGCCGCCGTCCGACACGTCGAGAACGATCCCACCGTCGTTCGAGGGTCGCAGCGACACCTCCACCCAGCGCTCCGTGCCGTTGGCGGCGGCATCCATGGCGTTGTCTATCAGGTTGCCGAGCACAGCGACGCTGTCGACGGGGGACAGCGGCGAGGCGGGGGTGTCCGGGTCGATGCTGACCCGCCAGTCGATCCCGCGCTCCCTGGCCTGCGACGCCTTGCCGAGGAGCAGAGCGCCGATGGCGGGATCGCCCGCCTGTCGGGCGGTGACCTGATCGACGAGCGACTGACTCTGGCGCGACGTCTCGGTCAGGATCTCGATCGCCTCTTCGCTCCGCCCCAGCTCCAGAAGCGCGACCGCAGTGTGCATCCGGTTCCCGTGCTCGTGCGTCTGAGCGCGCAGCGCATCGCCCAGGGTGCGCAGCGATTCGTATGACGACACGGCGTCCCTCACCTGACCCGGTGGCAGGTCTCCTGCGATGCCGCGCGTGAACCGACGAGCGATCCACGCGCCGAGAGCGCCGAGAGAGACGAGGCCGACGGTGATGCCGATCGTGAGAGGCAGCCGGCGCAC
>NZ_JAGGPD010000335.1 GCF_018613995.1 Microbacterium sp. ISL-103
CAGCCACGGCGCGATGGCGAGTTCCGCCTGCGCGTAGGTGAGCATGCGACCCCACTCGGCCGTCTCGGGGCGACCGCCGCCGAGCCCGAGGAACGACAGCGCGGCCGCGTCGATGACGGCGGTCGCGAGCGTCAGCGTGCCCTGCACGATCACGGGCCCGATGGCGTTGGGCAGCACATGCGACATCGTGATCTGCCCACGTCCGAGCCCCAGCGTCTGAGCCGAGAGCACGTAGTCGCTCGAGCGCTGCTGCAGCATCGACGCACGCAGCAGGCGCGCGAAGATCGGCACCTGCGACGCACCGATCGCGATCATCACCGCGAAGGGCGTCTGGCCCAGGATCGCGGCGATCGAGACCGCCAGCAGCAGGTTCGGCACCGAGAGGATGATGTCGACGATGCGCATGATGAGCGTGTCGACCCAACCGCCGAAGGTGCCGGCGAGCAGCCCGAGGATCATTCCTCCGACGAGGCCGAGGGCGGTCGAGATGACACCGATCAACAGCGACGCCTGTGCACCCCAGATGAGCTTGGAGAGCACGTCTCCGCCGAAGCGGTCGAGACCCAGCGGGAACTCCGGCAGCTCGCCGGGCCCGGGGAT
Source organism: Microbacterium sp. ISL-103 (assembly GCF_018613995.1). Lineage (GTDB taxonomy): Bacteria > Actinomycetota > Actinomycetes > Actinomycetales > Microbacteriaceae > Microbacterium. Next base: position 601 of record NZ_JAGGPD010000335.1, read on the forward strand.
GTTCGTCGGAGTGATGTACTTCGCGCCGGGCAGAGCCGTCTCGGGGTACGGCGCGAGCACCGGGGCGAGAACCGACACGAGCACGAACAGCAGGACGATGCCGGCGCCGATCCAGGCCGTGGGGTTGCGCCGGATCCGGCGGAACACGTCATGCCAGAAGCCGCCGGGCCCTTCCTTGAGTCCGGCCTGGCCGATCGCGACGGTGTCGACGACCTCGCCGCTCGCCGCAGATGGCCCCTGCGCGGGTGGGAGCGAGATGGTCATGACGCCACCCCCTTTCGGAGAACGAGACGGGACATCACTGCACCCGCACTCTCGGATCGATGAAGCTGTACGACACGTCGACGGCCAGGTTGATGAGCGCGTAGGCGATCGCGATGAAGATGATGAACCCCTGCAGCACCGGGAAGTCCCGGGTGAAGATCGCCCTCGCGAGGAACGAGCCGATGCCCGGGAACGCGAAGACGGTCTCGGTGAGCACAGCCCCCGAGATCAGGAGCCCGGTCTGCAGACCGATCGTCGTGATCACGGGCAGCATCGCGTTGCGCAGGATGAACCGGCTGCGCAGCGTCGAGGAGCCGACGCCCTTGGCCCGGCCCGTGCGCACATAGTCGGCGTTCTGCACCTCGAGCACACTGGCCCTGGTGATGCGGACGATGATCGCGAGCGGGATGGTGCCGAGCGCGAGCGCCGGGAGCACGAGGTGCATGAGTGAGTCCCATGAGGCGTCGAACTCGACGGTGATGATGCCGTCCCACACGTAGAAGCCGGTCGGATGCGTGGCGTCTATTCGCGGGTTCTGCCGGCCGTCCGAGGGCAGCCAGCCCAGCTGCACCGCGAAGACGTACTTCAGGATGAAGGCGAGGAAGAACACCGGGATGGTGATTCCGACGAGGCTCAGGACGACCGACGCGTGGTCGGTGAACTTGCCGTGACGGCGAGCGGCCCAGTACCCGAGAGGGATGCCGATGCCGACCGCGAAGATGAGCGCGAGGACACTCAGCTCGATCGTCGCGGGGAAGCGTCGGAAGAACTCCTCGGTCACGGGCCGGTTCGTCTGGATCGAGGTGCCGAAGTCCCCCTGCAGGAGACGGCCGACCCAGATGAAGTACTGCTCGATGAGTGGCTTGTTGAAGCCATACAGCTCGTTGACTCTGGCGATGGCCTCGGGCGTCGCCTTCTCACCGCGAAGGGCGACGGCGGGTCCGCCGGGAAGGGCCCTGACCCAGGCGAACAGCAGGATGCTGAGCCCGACCAGGGTGGGGATGAGGAAAAGCAGTCGCCTGCCGATGGTGCGCAGCAAAAGGTCTCCGTTGATCAGAAGGTACGCCGGGCCCGGGTCTCCGCGACGAGCGCGGAGACCCGGGTGGGCATCTCAGTCGGTCAGACCTACTCGGTGAGGACGATGTCCGTGAAGACCTCGTCGTTCACCGGGCTGGCGGGGTAGCTCTCGACGCGCGGGTCGAACGCCAGGGTCGGTGCCGGGTGCGCGAGCGGGACGCCCGGGATGAACTGCGCGACCATCTCGTTGATCTCCTCGTAGAGGGCCGTCTGGTCCTCGAGGTTCGAGACGCCACGTGCCTCGTTCAGCTTCTGGAACAGCTCGGGGTTGTCGAAGCCCCACTCCGAGCTCTGCTGGCCGAAGAAGACGCCGACGAAGTTGTCGGTGTCGTTGTAGTCGCCGGTCCAGCCGAGCAGGTGGATGCCGTGGTCGGACGTGCCGGTGGTGCGGTCGAGGTACTCGACCCACTCCTCCGAGACCGGGGTGGTCTCGACGCCGACCTCGGAGAGTTGCGACGACAGCACCGTGAAGATCTGCTCGGGGTCCGGCATGTAGGGCCGCGAGACGTTGACCGGGTAGTTGAAGGTGAGCTTCAGCGGGTTGGCCTCGTCGTAGCCGGCCTCGGCCAGCAGCTCCTTCGCCTTCTCGGGGTCGTAGTCGTAGGTCGTGACGTCGGGGTTGTATCCGTTGACGACCTCGGGCACGAACTCGATCGCCTTCTCGGTGCCCTCGGGCAGGACCTGACTGATCAGCGCATCCTTGTCGACGGCGTACGAGAGGGCCTCACGGACCTTGGGGTCCTGCAGCTCGGGCACGGCCTGGTTGAACGCGAGGTAGAGGATCGTGAACGGAGGACGCGACACCATGGTGAAGCCGTCGTCTTCGAGAGCCTTGGTGTCGGCGGGGCCGACGAGGTCGTACCCGTCGATCGAGCCGGACTCGAGAGCCTGGCGACGAGCGGTCGGATCGTCGATCGTGCGGAAGATGATCTCGTCGATCTGCCCGGTGTCACCCCAGTAGTCGTCGTAGGCCGTGAGCGTGACCTGCTCGCCCGGTGCCCACTCGTCGAACTGGAAGGGGCCGGTGCCGACGGGGTGACCCATCGCGTACTCCGACAGCACGGGAGCCTCGGCCGAGCCGCTGACGTCGTCTGCACCGAACTCCTGCAGCGCCGAGGGGCTCTGCATCGAGAAGGACGGCAGCGAGAGCGACGCGACGAAGCCGGCGAACGGCTTGTTCAGGTCGATCGTGACGGAGTAGTCGCCGTCGGGCGTGCACGACTTGTAGACCGCGTCCACGGGGTTGTCGGCGTAGCCCTTGAAGAGCTTGTTGTAGTAGTACCCGAATGCCTCGGATGCCGCGAGACCGGTCCAGTTGAACCAGCGGTCGAAGTTCGCGCAGACGGCCTCGGCGTTGAACGGCGTGCCGTCGTGGAAGGTGACGTCCTCTTTCAGGGCGAAGGTGTGGCTCATGCCGTCTTCGGACGATTCCCACGACTCGGCGAGGAGGGGGGCGGGGTCGGCCGTTCCGGGCTCGGTGCCCACGAGGCCCTCGAACATCTGCCGAGAGACGCGGAAGCTCTCGCCGTCCTGGGCGAATGCCGGGTCGAGGCTGGCGGGGTCCGAGGACGCAGCGAAGACGAACGTGCCGTCGACATCGCCGGCTGCCTCCCCGCCGTCGTCGCCGCGCTCGCTGGCGACGCATCCGGAGAGGACCAGAGCGGCGAGTGCCGCTCCGGTGACGGCGATGAGACCTCGCCGACGCATGACTGTGTGGTGCATTGTGTGACCTTCCTGTCGAGCGCTGCTGTGCGCGTTCCGAAGACATCGTCGACTTCGGAAACGGTGATTCCTTGAAACTACCCAGTGCGCAGACCGATGCCAAACACCTGCAGGTTTCATTCCTGTTACGGATGTCCGGCGGTGCGGCCGATCGGGTACTCTCCAGAGCGTGCCCGACACGTCTCCCCTCGCCGTCTGCGTCGGCGAGGGCCTCGTCTCCTTCGTCCCGGCCACCGCGGCCCCTCTCGAAGATGCCCGAACCTTCCACCGCTCGCTCGCCGGAGCCGAGTGGAACACCGCCATCGCGCTGGCATCCGCCGGCATCCGCACGGCGGTCGTCTCGCGCGTCGGAGACGACGGCTTCGGCCGCTTCCTCACCGCGGAGCTGCGCCGGCACGAGGTCGACGACTCGGCCGTCGAGGTCGACGGCGAGCTGCCCACCGGGCTCTACGTCAAGGAGCTCTCGCCCCGGCCCGACGGCTCGATCGACGGGAGCATGCACTACTACCGGTCGGGCTCGGCGGCGTCGGCGATGTCGCCGGCGACTCTCGCCGCTCCCCCGGCCTCGGCGCTTCTCGCACAGTCAGCGCTCGTGCACACCTCGGGCATCACCCCGGCTCTCTCGGACTCGGCACGTGCCGCTCAGGACGCCCTGTTCGATGCCTCCCGTGGCGAGCGGATGCTCAGCTTCGACGTGAACTGGCGCCCTGCGCTCTGGCGCGGACGCGAAGCCGAGGGACGCGCGATCATCGCGGACTACGTCCGGCGTGCCGACGTCGTCTTCTGCACCCGGCCGGATGCCGAGGCTGTGTTCGGCACCGCCGAGCCCGATCGTCTGCGAGAGCTGTTCCCCGAGCCGCGGTATCTGCTCGCCACGAGCCCTGTCGGCGCGGTGGCGTTCGATGCAGCAGAGCGCACCGACAGCAGGTCGCTCGACGTGCCCGTCGTCGAGTCGATCGGGGCAGGAGACGCGTTCGCCGCCGGGTTCCTCGCGGGCGTGCTCAGCGGGCTCTCGCTCACCGGCAGCCTCGCGCGCGCTCACAGGATCGCGACCAGGGCGCTCGTCAGCACGCGCGACCACATCGACTGACCCCGGCGCGCCGGGGCGCCGCCCGCTGTCGATCGAGGTGGATCAGCGGCGGCGGCGCGGTGCGGCAGCATCGTGGGTCAGCTGCAGCGGGATGACGACGGGTTCTCCTCGATGCTGGACGACCCGCACGAAGAGGATGTCGACCAGCGCCAGCTGTGCGATGCGGCTCGACATCGCCGCCATCCGGAACGGCGATTCCTGCGCGTACGTCAGCAGCGAGATGTCGGCTGCGAGCGCGAGCGTGGAGTCCGGGGCGCTGGTGATCGCCACGGACAGCGCGCCGGCGTCTCTGGCGATCTCGACCGCACGGACGACCTCGTGGGTCTCACCGCCGTGCGAAAACGC
>NZ_JAGGPD010000336.1:0-7241 GCF_018613995.1 Microbacterium sp. ISL-103
TAGCTCAATTGGCAGAGCAGCCGGCTGTTAACCGGCAGGTTCTTGGTTCGAGTCCAAGCCGGGGAGCCAATACCCCCGGTCTTCTTCGGAAGGCCGGGGGTTTTCCCTTTTCCCAGGATCCACAGGCGTTTCGGGCGCCGGATGCTCGGCTGCAGCAGATACGAAAAAGGCCCCGTCGGTGACGGAGCCCTTCTCGTTGATCGAGTGTCAGATCACTTCGCGACGCCCTTGAGCGAGCCGGTGGTCTGTCCGGCCGAGTCGAAGATGATGCACTGGATGACGCGGTCGTTCAGGCTGTCCCAGGTCTCCTTCGTCGGCGCGATCGTTGTGACGTCGAGTGCCGACTCCTGGTAGCCGACGCCGACGAACGACGTGTACGCGTCGCCGATGCACTCCTGCGAAGCCGCGTCGACGTCTTCCTCCGAGAACTCACCGTCGTCCATCGTGATCTCGTAGTAGACCTCCTGGTCGTGCGGCTCCTCGCAGGGCACGACGTCGACGTCCTCGAGAAGGCCGGTCGCGCTCTCCTGCAGGCAGTCGCCGAGCTTGAGCGAGAAGATGTCGATGTTCGCGCTCTCCGTCACCTGGCCGGTGTCCTCGTCGCGGTCGGCGTCTCCCGATCCGCCGCCGAGAATTCCGTTCAGCGCGCTACAGCCGGTCAGTGCGACCGACAGCGCCACAGCAGAACCTGCCAGCGCCAGTGCGCGTCGCGTGCGCAACTTCATCATGTTCGTCCCCTCCAGAGCCTCTTGGTGCGCGGGTATATCGATATCCCGCCTCGAGAACGCTATCCGGCGCGGAGTCTGTGATGCAACTCCGAGAACGCTGTGATCCGGCTGAAAGAGATCAGCCTTCGAGATCGTCGACGCCGGGAACCCAGCTCGTGCCGGGCTTGCCCCATCCGCGCTTCTTCGCGATCTTCTGCACGGTCTTCCAGTCCGAGTCCGACAGCCGATCGATGTAGAGGATGCCGTCGAGGTGGTCGAACTCGTGCTGCATGATCCGTGCGCGCCAGCCATCGACGGCGATCTCGACCGGAGACCCGTCGAGATCGACGCCCACCACGCGAACGCGCTCGGATCGGCGCAGCGGGAACCGCTCTCCGGGGAACGAGAGGCAGCCCTCTGATTCCAGCTCGTCGTCGGGCTCGCCCGGCTCCAACGGCACCATCCACAGCTCGGGGTTGATGATGACGCCCCGCCAGGGCTGATCGTCGTCATCGACATACGCGTATGTGTAGATGCGCAGCGGCACGCCGACCTGAGGTGCGGCGAGGCCGACGCCCGGGGCCGTGTCCATCGTCTCGAACATGTCGGTGACGAGGGTGCGGATGTCGTCGGTGATGTGCTCGACGACCGATGCGGGGGAGTGCAGGACAGGATCGCCCATGATGCGAATAGGAAGAACAGCCACGCCATAACCCTACTCGGCGCATATCGCCGGGTAGGGTCGTAGGGTGAGCATCTCCGTATGGATGACTGGGGCGGAAGACGTCACCGAGCAGCTGGTCGGTGTCTTCCAGAACCCCAAACTGCTCCTCGGCATACCCCTCGCACTCGCGGGCGCGGTCTTCATGTCTCTCGGGGCGCAATATCAGCACCGCGGAGTCGAGAAGGTCGAGCGTCTCAGCGGATCCGACGGAGCGAGCGGTCTGAGCATGGGCCAGATGAAGGGCCTGCTCACCAGACCCTCATGGATCGCCGGCACCCTCATGCTCGGCCTCGCGATCATCTGTCAGCTCGCCGCGCTCTCGCAGGCCCCGCTGATGGTCGTGCAGCCGCTCGGAGCCATCGCGCTCGTCATCACCACGCTCCTCAACGCGCGGATCTCGGGTCATTCGCCGACCAGGAAATCGATCATCGCGATCGTGTGCTGTGTGGGGGGCATCTTCCTCTTCGTCCTCTTCGCGGCGATCTACGCCACCGAGAAGGAGATCACCGACACCGAGCTCTTCACGATCCTGGCGATCCTGCTCGTCGTCATCATCGTCCTCGGAGCGTGCTGGCTGGTGCTCCGACACCGCATGCGAGCACTGTTCTACGTGATCGGCGCGGGGATCCTCTACGGCTTCGTCGCGACTCTCGCTAAGGCGGTCATCAGCCGGATCAGCGCGGGCAACTTCGAGTGGATCACTCTGGTGTGCGTCATCGCCCTGATCGCCGCCGGCGCCGTCGGCGCCTACTTCGTGCAGTCGGCCTACAGCCCGGGGCCCCCGGACCTCGTGATCGCCGGTCTGACCGTCGTCGATCCGATGGTCGCCGTGCTCATCGGCATGGTCGTCCTCGGAGAGGCCGCAGCCTCTCCTCCCTGGGTGCTCGTGATCTTCGGCATCGCCGGAGCCATCGCGATCTGGGGTGTCGTCAATCTCGCCCGCTACCACCCGCAGGTGCTGAGCGACAGCCAGGATCTCGGGATCACGCGCGGCAGCGACGACACGAAGAAGGCCTCGAGCTCAGAGCCCGAGGCCTGATCCGGCGATCTCAGTACGCCGGGTCGATGAGGTCGGGAGAGACCTCTGAGGCAGCGGCCTCGTCGACGAAGAACACGGTGCGCTTGCGGCCCTTGGCGCCCGCGGCCGGCACGTTCGTGTAGCTGGCGCCGGCAAGCGCGAGTCCGAGAGCCGAGGCCTTGTCGGCACCGGTGAGCACGAGCCAGACGCGCTTGGAGGCGTTCAGCACAGGGCGCGTCAGCGTGACCCGCTCGGGCGGCGGCTTCGGGGAATCGCGCACGGGCAGGGCAGCGGCATCCGTCACCGTGACCTCGGGGCGATCGGGGAACAGCGACGCGATGTGGCCGTCCGGGCCCACGCCGAGGAAGCACACCGCGAACGACGGCCAGGGGTGCTCCGACGTGCCGTAGCGCGCCAGCTCCTCGGCATAGGCCTCAGCGGCCTCGTCGAGCGTCAGCCCCTCGCCGGTCGCGGCCACCTCGTGCACGTTCTCGTCAGGGACCGGGATGTGGTCGATCAGGGCGGCGCGGGACTGGAGCGCGTTGCGGTCGGCGTCATCCCTCGCGACGAATCTCTCGTCGCCCCACCAGAAATGCACGAGCGACCAGTCGATCTCGGCCGAACGCGGGTCTTCACGCGTCGCGCGCAGCACCGCTCCACCCATCGAACCGCCGGTGAGGGCGACGTGGGCAACGCGGCCGTTGCGCGTACGCGCACGAAGACGCGTCAGGAATCGATCGGCCACCCGTGCGGCGACTGCTTCGGGGGTGGATTCGACCACCACCCGCTTCTCTGCGGGCGCTGCCTGCGACGACATCATTCTCCTGTCTTGGGCGGACCCAGCTTCTCCCAGCCCTCGGTGATCACTCGACCGTACAGGACGTCGGGGTCGAGTCGACGCAGCTCCTCGGCGAGGCACTCGCGCAGGGTGCGACGGGGGAGATGCAGGTCGTGATCGGGCTGGTCGGGCTGCGTCAGAACCGCGACTCCGGGAGTCGGACGCTCGAGCAGGATGTCACCGGACGCGCGGTGCAGCCGCACCGACTTGATGCCCTCCTGCCAGTGCTCGGGGTTCTCGTACGACCACTCGACGGGCACCTCGAGGGCCATCTGCAGCCACGCGGCGAGCAGTGCGGTCGACGGCGACGCGGATCCACCGCGCACCTCGACAGCGGTGACCTCTTCGAACGGCGGCTGGTCGAGAACCGCTGCCAGCTGCTCGCGCCAGTGCGTGAGTCGCGTCCAGGCCAGATCGGTGTCGCCGGGGGCGTGCGCCTCGCCGAGCAGCGCGAGACGATCGCGCACGTCGGGAGCCGTCGCTGCATCCGTGATCCGGCGCTGAGCGATCTTGCCCAGCGGCGAGTTCGCGGGCGAGGTCGGAGCCTCTTCCGGCCACCAGGCGACGACGGGAGCATCCGGAAGGAGGAGCCCGGTGACGAGGCTCTCTTCGTTGCTGGCGGCATCGCCGTAGGCGCGGAGCACGACGACCTCGCTCGCTCCGGCGTCGCCGCCGACGCGGATCTGCGCGTCGAGTCGTGCGTCACCGTCGCCCGTGGTGAGCACGATGACACGCATCGGGTGCTCGCGGGAGGCGTCGTTGGCCGCGTCGATCGCGGCCTCGGCGACGCCGTTGCGGGCCGAGATGATCAGCGTCAGCACGCGGCCGAGGGCGACGGCGCCGCCCTCTTCGCGCACCTTGACGAGCTGCTTGGCGACCTGGCTCACGGTCGTGTCGGGAAGGTCGATGATCACGGGCGTCTCCAGACTCGTCCGTCGCGGGCGAGGAGGTCGTCGGCGGATGCCGGACCCCACGAACCCGGTGCGTACTGATCGACTGGGCCGCCCTCGGCCGCCCAGTACTTCTCCACGGGGTCGAGGATCTTCCACGAGAGCTCGACCTCTTCGTGCCGCGGGAACAGCGGCGGGTCGCCGAGGAGCACATCGAGGATCAGACGCTCGTACGCCTCGGGGCTCGCCTCGGTGAACGCGTGGCCGTAGCCGAAGTCCATCGTGACGTCGCGCACGTTGGTGCCGTTGCCGGGGACCTTCGAACCGAAGCGGATCGTGACACCCTCATCGGGCTGCACACGGATCACGAGGGCGTTCTGCCCGAGCTCCGAGGTGTTGGAGCGGCCGAACAGGTGCTCGGGCGCCTTCTTGAACACCACGGCGACCTCGGTCACGCGTCGTCCGAGGCGCTTGCCGGTGCGCAGGTAGAACGGCACGCCCGACCAGCGGCGGGTGTCGATCTCGAGCTTGATCGCGGCATACGTCTCGGTCGCGGACTCGGGGTTCATCCCGTCCTCGTCGAGGAAGCCGGTGACCTGCTCGCCGCCCTGCCATCCGCCGGCGTACTGACCGCGGGCGGTGGCGAGCGAGAGGTCTTCCGGCACGTGCACAGCGGCCAGCACCTTCTCCTTCTCGGCACGCAGATGCTCGGCGGACAAGCTGATCGGCTCTTCCATGGCGGTGAGCGCGAGCAGCTGCAGCAGGTGGTTCTGGATGACATCGCGTGCGGCGCCGACGCCGTCGTAGTAGCCGGCACGGCCACCGACCCCGATGTCCTCGGCCATCGTGATCTGCACGTGGTCGACGTAGTTGCGGTTCCAGATCGGCTCGTACAGCTCGTTCGCGAAGCGCAGGGCCAGGATGTTCTGGACCGTCTCCTTGCCGAGGTAGTGGTCGATGCGGAAGATCGAGTCGGCCGAGAAGGCGACCTCGAGGGCCGCGTTCAACTCGCGCGCCGACTCGAGGTCATGACCGAACGGCTTCTCGATGACGACGCGGCGCCAGCGTTCGTCGTCATCGTCATTCGCACCGACGAGACCCGAGTCCTTCAGCTGCTTCGCGACGAGGGGGAAGTCCTTCGGCGGGATCGACAGGTAGAACGCGTGGTTGCCCATCGTGCCGCGTTCGACGTCGAGCTGGTCGACCGTCTCACGGAGCTTGCGGAACGACTCGGGGTTGTCGAACTCGCCCGAGACGAAGCGGATGCCCTGCAGCAGCTGCGCCCATGTCTCTTCGCGGAACGGCGTGCGGGCATGCTGCTTGACGGCGTCGTAGACGACCTGTGCGAAGTCCTGGTCCTCCCAGTCGCGTCGGGCGAAACCGACGAGAGCGAATCCGGGCGGCAGGAGTCCGCGGTTGGCGAGGTCGTAGACCGCGGGCATGAGCTTCTTGCGTGACAGGTCTCCGGTCACGCCGAAGATCACGAGGGCGCTGGGCCCCGCGATCCGGTTGAGACGGCGATCATCGGGGTCACGCAGCGGGTTGTGCCCGCGCGAGATGGGAACAGACATCGGTGGGGGATTCTCCTGGCTGTTACTTCTGTGCGGCTTCGAAGAGGGTGAGGACGTCGGCCGACGAATCGGTGATCGTCAGGGAGACGACCGGACGGCCGTGCTCGGCCAGGACGCCGGCATCGCCGGCCGCCTGAGCCTCGATGAGCTGACCGAACGTGAACGGTCGCTCGGGGATCTCGAGATCGACATCGGTGCGCTCCAGGATCTGGAGGAACACGCCCTGCGCGGGACCGCCCTTGTGGTACTGGCCCGTGGAGTGCAGGAAGCGGGGTCCCCAGCCGAACGTCGTCGGCCGACCGGAGTCGGCGGCGACGAGCTCGCGGAGCCCCTGCAGCTGCGGGACATCGAGACGATTCACGTACGCCTGGATCGCGACGTAGCCGTCGGCGGGCAACTGCGCCCAGAGAGCATCGAGCACGCCCTCGACGGTCCCCGACGCGGCGAGGGCCGGGTCGGACACCCGCACCTCGACGCCGCTCTCGACGAATGCGGGTGCGGTGGGGGCGGGACGAGCATCCAGCAGTCCCCGTGCGGCGACCTTGGCCGACTCGACGTCGGGCTGGTCGAACGGGTTGATCCCGAGCAGGTAGCCGGCGATCGCGGTCGCGTACTCCCAGACGATCAACTGTGCGCCCAGCGAACCGCTGACGAGGATCTCTCCCTCGTGGCGCTCTCGCAGGTGGAACTCGTTGGCGTCGTCGACGAGCCGCACGATCTGCAGGTCGGCGGGCTTCGTGTCGAGCTCGGGCGAGACGGGAAGAAGCACGACCGGGAGGATGCCGGTGGCGTCTTTTCCGGTCGACTCCGCGATCAGCTGTTCGATCCAGTCGGGCAGGCCGTTGATGTGCGTGTCGTCGGTGATCAGGCCGAGCTTGTCGCGTCGCGGCACGGTGGCCGAGATCGCCGCCGCGAGACGCAGGGCCGGGTTGTCGGCGGAGTCGATAGCGACCTCGAGCAGAGAGGCCTCGGCCTCATCGAGCAGCTCGTCGATGTCGACACCGGCGAGTCCGGACGGCACCAGTCCGAAGGCCGTGAGCGCCGAATAGCGCCCGCCGACGTTCGGGTCCGCGTTGAAGACGCGGTATCCGGCCCCACGAGCCGAGACATCGAGCGGCGAACCGGGGTCGGTGACGACGACGATGCGCTCGATCGGATCGATGCCGACGTCGCGGAACGCCGCCTCGAAGGTGCGGCGCTGCGAGTCGGTCTCGACCGTCGAGCCCGACTTCGACGACACGACCAGCACCGTCTCTCGCAGTCCTTCGTCGAGGGCTGCGAGCACCTGGCCGGGGGCGGTCGAGTCGAGGATGGTCAGCGGCGCGCCGCCCGTCTGAGCGATCACCTCGGGCGCGAGCGACGAGCCGCCCATTCCGGCGAGCACGACGCGGGTCACGCCCTTCGCGCTCAGCTCTGCGCGCAGAGCCTCGATCTCGGAGACCAGGGGGCGGGAGACCGAGACGGCCTCCACCCAGCCGAGACGGATCGCCGCC
>NZ_JAGGPD010000336.1:7281-8512 GCF_018613995.1 Microbacterium sp. ISL-103
CACCTGGGTGAGCAGGTCGTGCCAGGAATCGATGAACTTGGCGACGCCCTCGTCTTCGAGCACCTGCGTGACATCGGTGAAGTCGATGCCGAGGTCGGCGAGACCGGCGAACACCGCGCGTGCGTCCTCGTATCCGCCGGTGATGGTGTCGCCGGTGACGACGCCGTGGTCGAAGGTCGCCTCGAGCGTCTTCTCGGGCATCGTGTTGACGACGTCCTTCGCGACGAGCTCGGTGACGTAGAGGGTGTCGGGAAGGGCCGGGTCCTTGACACCGGTCGACGCCCACAGCGGACGCTGTGCGTTCGCGCCGAGCTTGATCAGGTCCTGAGCGCGCTTCTCGGCGAACTTCTGCTCGAAGAGCTCGTACGCGAGACGGGCGTTCGCGAGTCCGGCCTTGCTCTTGAGGGCCTCGGCCTCGTCGGTGCCGATCGCCGTCAGTCGCTTGTCGGTCTCGGTGTCGACACGCGACACGAAGAAGGAGGCGACGGAGTGGATGCTCGACAGATCGAAGTCGGCGCTGTGTGCCCGCTCGAGCCCGGTGAGGTACGCGTCGATGACCTCGGCGTAGCGCTCCAGGCTGAAGATGAGGGTCACGTTGACGCTGATGCCCGAGGCGATGGCCTCGGTGATGGCGGGAAGGCCGGCCTTCGTCGCCGGGATCTTCACGAGCAGGTTCGGGCGGTCGACCTTCGACCAGAGCTGCTTGGCCTGAGCGACCGTGCCCTCGGTGTCGTGTGCGAGGTCGGGGGAGACCTCGATCGAGACGCGCCCGTCGACGTGGCCCGACTTCTCCCACACGGGGCGGAAGACGTCGAGCGCTGCGGCGACATCCTGCGTCGTCGCGGCGAAGACGGCCTCTTCTGCCGTGGCTCCGGACGCGGCGAGCTCGGTGACCTGAGCGTCGTAGGACGTGTTGTTCTTGTCGGTGATCGCGTTCGCGAAGATCGTCGGGTTCGTGGTGACGCCGACGACGTTGCGGGTCTCGATCAGCTCGGCGAGGTTGCCGGAGGAGATGCGGGTACGTGACAGGTCGTCGAGCCAGATGCTCACTCCGGCGGCGGCGAGGTCTGCGGTGGGGGTGCTCATGCGTTCTCCTTGATGGTCTCACGCGCGGCCGCGATGACGGCCTCGGTGGTGATACCGAACTTCTCGAACAGGGTCTTGTAGTCGGCGGAGGCGCCGAAGTGGTCGATGCCGGTGGATCGTCCGCGGTCGCCGCCGATTCCGCGCC
>NZ_JAGGPD010000337.1 GCF_018613995.1 Microbacterium sp. ISL-103
CACCAGCCAGGCACCCGACTGCGGGTCGCGTCCGGCCGTGGCGTCGGTGATCGCGGTGCCGGTGAGCTCGGTCGGCCCGAGCAGGTACTTGGCCTGACCGGTCGGGTCGCAGGCGACCAGAGGCTGGTCCTGCGGGGCACGCGACGGGTCGTTGTCGGGGTTCGTGCAGTCGTAGGCCTGGAACTCTGCCGCCAGCCGATCCGTCACCCAATTCAGGTCACTGGCGTCGGTCGGCGTCGCGGTCGGCGTGGCGTTCAACGAGTCATCGGGAGTCGGGAACGGCGTGGAATTGCCGTCCTCCCCCACGAACTCGGTCGACGCCGCGGTCGTGGCGAGCACCGGGCGGAACTGCAGCTGCGCGCTCGACTGGATNNCATCAGCGGCTCCGGGGATCTGGACGACGATGTTGCGGCCGCCCTCGGTCGTGATGTCCGCTTCGGCGACGCCCGCAGCGTCGACACGCTGACGGATGATCGCGGCAGCCTGGTCGAGCTGCTCAGCCGACGGTGCGGCGCCGTCTTCGGTCTCGGCACTCAGCACGATCTGCGTTCCACCCTGCAGGTCGAGCGCGAGTTCGGGGGTCCACGAGCTCTTCTCGAAGACGTGCACGCCGAGAGCGTTGATGCCGAAGAGGACGCCCGTCACCAGGAGGAGGCCCAGAAGGACCCGCCAGGCGTGACGGACCGGGGAAGAAGTGGCCACGTGTGATCAGCTTTCTTGGATGCCGAGGGTGCCGAGGTACCGCTGCGGTGCGGAGGTTACTTGTCGTCGGCGTCGCGCTCGAGGCGTCGACGCGTCTCCTCGGTGGTCTCGACCACGGGAGCGTCGTCGACGACGGGGACGTCGTTCACGAGGGGCGTCTCGTCGACCACGACCACGTCGGAGTCGACGTCATCGACGATCACCACGTCGTCCTTGGGCTCGACGATGCGGAGGATCGCCTGGCTGTGCACCTCGATGACGGTTCCGGGTGCGATCTCGACGAGAGCGGGCGAGTCGAGGTCGTCGTGGTCGTACGCGACGATCGTGCCGTAGATGCCGCCCTGGAGCAGGACCTTCACACCGGGAACGGTCTTGGTCGCCTTCTCCTCCTGCTCCGCCTTCATCTGCTTCTGACGCTTGCGCCCGTTGACGAACATGAAGACGACGAGAACGGCGAGAAGGCCGAAGAGGAGGATTTCCATGGGCATGGTGGCAATGGGCCTTTCGCAGGTGCGCGCACCGGAGAAGGGCGCGCAGTTCTATCGGGGGGAAGTCTTCAGCGATTATAGGTCATCAAGGCGAAGCGCCCCGTCCGGGTGTGCGACACCGAGATGGGCGTAGGCCTCGGGCATGGCGACGCGACCCCGCGGGGTGCGACCCAGGAAACCGATGCGCACGAGGTACGGCTCGACGACGCTCTCGACCGTCTCGGCCTCCTCGCCGACGGCGACCGCGAGGGTGCTGAGCCCGACGGGTCCGCCACGGAAACGCCGGACGAGCAGTTCGAGCACGGCGCGGTCGAGCCTGTCGAGACCGATCGGATCGACGTCGTAGAGCTCGAGTGCTGCTCTGACGCCCTCCAGCGTCGCGGCGCCGCCGCCGTGGACCAGCGCGTAATCCCGCACCCGACGCAGCAGCCTGTTCGCGATGCGGGGTGTTCCACGCGAGCGGCGCGCGATCCCCGACAGGGAATCACGCGGCAGGTCGACCCCGAGAACCTGGGCCGAGCGATCGATCACCCGCTCGAGGTCTGACTCGTCGTAGAACTCGAGGTGGCCGGTGAAGCCGAAGCGATCCCGCAGGGGGTTCGGGAGCAGTCCCGATCGTGTGGTCGCACCGACGAGGGTGAACGGGGCGAGTTCGAGAGGGATGCTGGTCGCCCCCGCACCCTTGCCGACCATGATGTCGATGCGGAAGTCCTCCATCGCGAGGTACAGCATCTCTTCCGCAGAGCGCGCCATCCGATGGATCTCGTCGATGAAGAGCACTTCGCCCGGCACGAGGCTCGACAGGAGCGCTGCGAGATCGCCCGCGTGCTGGATCGCGGGACCGCTGGAGAGTCGGAGCGGCCGCTCGCTCTCGTGGGCGACGATCATCGCGAGCGTGGTCTTTCCGAGCCCCGGAGGGCCCGCGAGCAGGATGTGGTCGGGCGGGCGGTGCTGGATGCGTGCGGCGTCGAGCAGCAGCTGGAGCTGGCCGCGCACCTTCTGCTGACCGACGAACTCGCCGAGACTCGTGGGGCGCAGGGCGCCCTCGATCGCGAGCTCCGTGTCGTCCGCCGGCTCCATGGCGTCGCGGGCGTCAGACACGCGCAGGTCCCAGAAGCGCCAGAGTGCGTCGCAGCAGCGGAGCGACGCTCGCACGCTCGGCCTCCGTCGCGTCTGCTGCGGTCTGCGCGGCGGCCTCGGCTGCGACCTTCTCGGACCACCCGAGCCCGACCAGTGCTGCGGTGACCTGATCGACCACGTCGACTGGGCCGCTCGAAACAGGCTTCGAGGGGGTCCCGACCGGATGCACCTTGCCTGCGAGCTGCAGGACGATGAGCTTCGCCGTCTTCGGTCCGATCCCCGAGACACGGCGGAAGGGCGCATCGTCTTCCGAGGTCACGGCGTCGGCGATCTGATCGACCGTGAGGTGCGAGAGCACCCCGAGGGCGGACTTCGGCCCGACGCCGGTGACGCTGATCAGCAGGCCGAAGATCTCCAGTTCGCTGCGGTCCGCGAAGCCGTAGAGCGACAGCGCATCCTCACGCACGATGAGGCTCGTGTGCNNAGTGGAGGACAGCGCCGTGCAGCGAGGAGATCATCATCCCAGCCTACGCACCGGGTCGTAGATATGTTCGAGCGACACGCTCCGCGTCGGCCCACGCCCGTTGCGCCGGCGTCAGAGCCTCCGCCCCCCGGGCTCCGGCCGCGCCACGACGCCAGGCATGGCACAGGGCGATCGCGAGCGCATCCGCCGCGTCCGCGGGCTGCGGGGGCGCATCCAGCCGAAGGATGCGGGCAATCATCGACTGCACCTGACGCTTGTCTGCCGAGCCGTAGCCGGTGACGGCCGCCTTGACCTCGCTGGGGGTGTGCGTGGCGGCGGGAAGGCCCGCCTCGGCGGCGAGCAGCAGGGCCACGCCGCTCGCCTGCGCCGTACCCATCACCGTATGGGTGTTCTGCTGGGCGAAGACGCGCTCGACCGCGACGGCGTCGGGGCTGTGGGCGGCGATGACCTCGCGGATTCCGGCCGCGACGAGCGCGAGGCGCTCCCCGATCGGCAGGTCGGGCGCCGATCGGATGACACCGACGTGCACGAGCGTTCCCCGGCGCGAACCGTCGACGTCGACGACCCCGACGCCGCACCGGGTGAGTCCGGGGTCGATGCCGAGTACGCGAAGCGAGGAGGTCACTCCCCCAGGCTATTGGCCGTCATCGCGTCGGGACGCTCGCCGCGCCTACGCGTCGTCGTTCTCGAGCTCGGCCTGCACCTCGGCGGTGAGGTCGAAGTTCGTGAAGATGTTCTGCACGTCTTCACTGTCTTCGAGTGCGTCGATCAGGCGGAAGATCTTGCGCGCCGTGTCGGCGTCGATCTCGACCTTCAGGTTCGGCACGAACTCGACGTCAGCCGACTCGTAGTCGATGCCCGCATCCTGCAGCGCGCTGCGGACGGTGACGAGATCGGTCGCCTCGGTGATGATCTCGAAGCCCTCGGCGTGGGGCTCGATCTCTTCCGCGCCGGCCTCGAGAGCCGCCATCATGACGTCGTCTTCGGTGGTGCCCTCGGACCCGACGACGATGACGCCCTTGCGGCTGAAGTTGTAGGCGACGCTGCCCGGGTCGGCGAGGGTTCCGCCGTTGCGGCTGAGAGCTGTGCGCACCTCGGCCGCTGCGCGGTTCTTGTTGTCGGTCAGACACTCGATCATCATCGCGACGCCGTTGGGGCCGTAGCCCTCGTACATGATCGAGGTGTACTCGACGGCTTCACCGCCGATGCCCGCGCCGCGCTTCACCGCGCGGTCGATGTTGTCCTTCGGGACCGACGTCTTCTTCGCCTTCTGAACGGCGTCGAACAGAGTGGGGTTGCCCTGCAGGTCTGCGCCGCCGAGCTTGGCGGCGACCTCGATGTTCTTGATGAGCTTGGCCCAGGACTTGGCGCGCCTGGAGTCGATGATGGCCTTCTTGTGCTTCGTGGTGGCCCACTTGGAATGCCCGGACATAATTCTCCGCTCGTCGTATCCGCATGAGCTCGCGCTCAGCGCATCGTCCATTCTAACGAACGGCGCGAGTGGCGCAGTATGTAAGCATGCGCAGATCGCAACACGTCACTCCTGCCCTCCGCTCGTCAGATGTGCGCGACGGAGATCCGACACCGGCCGATACCCTGCGGTACCTGGTCCACCTGCCGGAAGACTACGACGCCGATGCGGACAGACGCTGGCCCCTCGTGCTGTTCCTGCATGGTGCGGGCGAACGGGGCTCTGACCTCGAGAGCGCCGCACTGCACGGTCCTCCTCAGCTCGCGGACGCCGGCCAAGAGTTCCCTTTCGTGCTCGTCACGCCCCAGTGCGCCGAGTCGAGTCAGTGGGTCACGGAGCTCTCGACGCTGTCCGGCCTGCTGGACGAGGTCGTCGCGGACTACCGCGTGGATCCGATGCGGATATCGATGACCGGACTGAGCATGGGCGGGTTCGGCGCCTGGAGCATGGCGGTGCGCTATCCCGATCGTTTCGCCGCGATCGCGCCGATCTGCGGTGGACTGTGGATGCAGAGCGCTGCGCCCATCCAGAGGTTGCCCGTGTGGACCTTCCACGGCGACGCCGATGACGTCGTGCCGATCTCCGCCACGGAGCAGATCGTGACCGAGCTCCGATCCCTCGGCACCGATGTGCGGTTCACGCGATATGCGGGCGTCGGCCACGATTCCTGGACAGCGACGTACGAGAACCCCCAGTTCTATGACTGGCTGCTCTCCCACCGACGTCTCGGCTGATATCCGTCTGGTGCGAGGAGGCTCGCGGGTGTAGTCCTGACCCATGGACCACAGTGGCTCCGACGACAGAACGCGTGCTCTCGACGTCGCTCACCTCCGCGCGACGGAGTTCCTCGCAACGCTCGACGATCGACCGGTGTGGCCGCGCGCGAGCCTGGACGAGATGCTGCAGGCATTCGGCGGTCCCCTGCGCGAGGAGGGGCTCGACCCCGCGCTCGTGGTGGAGGAGATCGCGTCGCGCGCAGACCCCGGCCTGGTTGCGATTCCCGGCGGGCGCTTCTTCGGCTTCGTGATCGGCGGCACGCATCCGGCAGCCCTTGCCGCCGACTGGCTCGTGTCGGCCTGGGACCAGAACTCCGGCTCGGCCAGCCTCACTCCCACGACGGTCGCGATGGAGCGCGTCGCCGGGCAGTGGATGCTCGATCTGTTCGGCCTGCCCGATTCCTCGAGCGTGGGCTTCGTCACCGGCGGGCAGATGGCGAACTTCACGTGTCTCGCGACCGCCCGCAGTGCCGTCCTCGCCCGCGCCGGCTGGGACCTGACCGAACAGGGCCTGCGCGGATCACCGGCCGTGAGGTTCGTCGTCGGCGCCGATCGTCACGGCTCCATCGACAGGGCGGCCCGCTTTCTCGGGTTCGGCACGAACGAGCTGATCGTGGTCGACTCCGACGACCAGGGACGCATGCGTCCGGGTGCGCTGCGGAAGACGCTCGACGAGACATCCGGGCCGCTCATCGTCTGCCTGCAGGCGGGCGAGGTGCACACGGGCGCGTTCGACGACTTCGCGTCTCTCATCCCGATCGCGCACGAGCACGGCGCCTGGGTGCACATCGACGGAGCATTCGGACTGTGGGCGGCCGCATCGCCGTCGCTGCAGCGGTTGACCACCGGGGTGGAGCTGGCCGACTCCTGGGCGACCGATGCGCACAAGACCCTCAACGTGCCGTACGACTGCGGGATGGCGATCGTCCGTGACCCTGCGGATTCGATCGCCGCCTTCCGCACCGGCGGCGACTACCTCGTCTATACGAGCCTGGATCCGTGGGATGTCACGCCGGAGCTCTCCCGCCGCGCCCGGGGCGTTCCGGCATGGGCTGCGATGCGCAGCCTCGGCCGACGCGGGATCGCCCGACTGATCGACCGACTGCACGAGAACGCCGTGTCGATGGCGTCCGGGCTCGCGTCGATCGACGGCATCCGCGTCCTGAACGAGGTCGACTACACGCAGGTCATGTTCTGCCTCGACTCCGATGAGGCGACCCGAGCGCTGGGCGAAGCCGTGCTCGCCGAGGGCACCGCCGCGTTGACCGGGGCGGCCTGGCGTGGGCGAGCAGCGCTTCGCTGTTCGATGTCATCGTGGGCGACCACGTCGGACGACGTCGCCCGCACCGTCACCGCGATCCGAGGTCTCGTCGCCGATCAGACGCCCGCAGCCTCGTAGTCGCGGGCGAGAGCGAGGAAGCGCTCGTGGAACCGTGTCTCGCCGTCGACCTCGGGGTGGAAGCTCGTGCCGAGGAGCGCCCCCTGCTGCACCGCGACGATCCCTCCGTCAGGCAGGGTCGCCAGTACGTCGACGCTCTCCCCCACCCGCTCGACGATGGGTGCACGGATGAATGTCGCGTGCACCGGAGCGTCGCCGAGGGCCGGGACCCCCAGCTCGATCTCGAAGGACTCGGTCTGGCGTCCGAACGCGTTGCGTCGCACCGCGATATCCATCCCGCCGAACGACTGCTGTCCGTCGATCCCGTCGAGCAGGTCGTCGGCCAGGAGGATCAATCCGGCGCAGGTTCCGTACACGGGAAGCCCGGCGGCGATCGCCGCGCGAATCGGCTCCTGCATGCCGAAGATGCGCGACAGCTTGTCGATCACGCTCGATTCGCCGCCCGGGCACACCAGCCCGCCCACGGCCGCAAGCTCGTC
>NZ_JAGGPD010000338.1 GCF_018613995.1 Microbacterium sp. ISL-103
CACGAACGGTCGACCACGCACGAAAGAGCCCGCCCCGCGAACGGGACGGGCTCTTTTCACACGCTCAGGCGTGGAATCGGCTCAGAGAGCGGAGACCTGCTTGGCGATGGAGGACTTGCGGTTCGCAGCCTGGTTCTGGTGGATGACACCCTTGCTGACGGCCTTGTCGAGCTTGCGGGAGGCAGCCTTCAGAGCAGCCTCGGCTGCAGCCTTGTCACCGGAGACGACAGCGGCGCGGGTCGCGCGGATGTGCGTCTTCAGCTCGCTCTTCACGGCCTTGTTGCGCTCGTGAGCCTTGTCGTTGGTCTTGTTGCGCTTGATCTGCGACTTGATGTTTGCCACGTGTGGACGCTTTCTGTACGGAGTTGTTAGGAAATGCCGGCAGAAGAAGAGGGCTTCCACTCGGCGGTCGTGAGGGAAGAACCCACACGCAAGCCAAGAACCAACTCTACCAGCACTCGGGCCGTTCGCCCTAAACGACTCCGCAGGGCACGACACGAGGGATTCTCTGTCACAGCGCATCGCGCACAGCGCCCGTCGGGTGCACAATCATCAGTATCCCGACATCACCGTCGTGACATCGACGTCAAGGAGCGACATGCGCCCTGCCCTTCCTCCCCGCCGTGACCGATGAGTTCCGTCCGCAGAGTCGGTGCGCGGTGGATGACCGTGTTCACGCTGGCGTGGTTGGCGATCTGGACGGTGCAGCTCACGCCGGTTCAGCTGCTCCTGCCCCTGCAGCTGAACACCTCGGAGGACGACTGGATCCCCGGTGTCATCTCGTCGGGCCTGGTGCTCGGCATCGGCGGCCTCGCGGGGATCGTCGCGGGTCCGATCGCCGGTGCGCTCTCGGATCGCGCAGGTGTCGGTCGCAGACGGCGGCGGCCCTGGGCGCTCGGTGGCGTGCTGCTCACGGCGGTGTTCCTCGTCGTCACGGGGTTCAGTGAGGGCCCCTGGGCGGTCGGCGGGGCATGGGTGGGGGTGTCGATCGGTGTCGCCGTGTCATCCGCAGCCTTCACCGCTCTGATCGCCGACCAGCTGCCGGCGACGCAGCGTGGGGCGGCATCCGCAGCGGTGGGATCCAGCCAGGCCGTGGGGATCGTACTCGGGGTCGGCCTCGTGGTGCTCCTCGGACTCGGGATCCGCGACGGCTACCTGCTGCTCGCCGCGGTCATCGCGGTCGTGGGAACAGCCGCAGCTCTGCTTCTGCCCGACCCTCCGGCTCTCGTCGAGGAGTCTCCCGTGACGCGGGATCGTCGCCCCTGGGCGTCTCTCCGCGACCGGGACTTCGCCTGGATGCTCTCGGGCCGCCTCGTCACCAACATCGGCAACGCGCTCGGCACCGCGCTGTTCCTCTTCTTCCTGCTTCATGGTCTGCATCAGGAGACGACCGTCGCGCAGGACAACCTGCTGCTCCTGATCGTTGTCTACACGCTGTTCGTGGTGCTCGCGTCGGTGTTCACGGGCGTGCTGTCGGATCGCACGGGCAACAGGCGCACGCTCACCATCCTCGCCACCCTCATACAGGCTGCCTCGGGCGTGGTGATCGCTCTTGTGCCCACGTTCGAGGCGACGATGGTGGCCGCAGCCCTCATGGGGCTCGGATACGGTGCGTTCTCGACCGTCGGTCTCGCCTTCGCCGCAGACCTGCTGCCGGATGAGAAAGACCACGCGCGCGACCTCGGCATCGTCTACGTCACCGCAGCGCTCGGTCAGCTGATCGGCCCCGTCCTCGGCGCGGGTCTGGTCGCACTCGTGGGCGGGTTCTGGCTCGTGTTCGTGGCCGCGGCGGTGCTGTCGCTCGTCGGTGGTGCGCTCACGGCTCTCGCGAGGCAGCCCGCGAGGGATCCGCTGCGGGAGTCTCAGCCGCTGCCGTAGCCGCCACCGTGGCGTCGGCGTCGATCGTCGCGATGGCCAGGCGCAGCACCGCGTTGAAGACCTTCGGACGCATCGCGGTGACGAGGTGCGTGGTGCGCGGCACCACGATGAGCTCCGCGTGCGGCGCGAGTCGCTGGAAGAGCGGCTCGTTGACCCGCCGCTGATCCCACTCGCCGTTCACGAACCACAGCGGCACATGGATCCGGGCGACGGCGGTCGCGAGATCGAGGGTGGCGAGGGTGCGCAGCGCCGTGTCCTGGGTGTCGAGGGCGTAGCCGCCCGCGGCGAAGTCGGATCGTGTCTCCTCGGGGATCGTCGCCTCGAGGATGCGCTTCGTGATCCACATACCTCGGTCGGGAAGGCGATCGACGGCTCGCGCGATGGCGCGGTAGGCGGCGAGGCCCGCGCCACGGGGGAGCGACGTGCAGGACGCGGCGATGAGCCCCGCGACCCGGGGTGCCTCCGCCCCGCCGACGTAGGCGAGCGACAGCAGGCCGCCCATCGAATGCCCGACGACGAGCACGGGTCCGCGGGTGGCGGCATCGCGAACGGCGACGTCGATGGTGTGCAGAGCCTCATGCAGGGTGAAGTCCTCGCTCATCCGCGTGCCGTGGCCGGGTAGATCGATGGCCACCGCACCGATGCCCTGCTCTTCGAGGTAGGCGAGCTG
>NZ_JAGGPD010000339.1 GCF_018613995.1 Microbacterium sp. ISL-103
CGCCCGGCCACACCGCCGTCGGAGCGGGCCCTGAGGCGCACGGCGTCGCCCGCGGCGGCGTCGTGACGATGAATCCCATCTCGGGCACCTTCCGCCATCCTTCGGGTGGCGAGACGAGAGAGACGCTGGTCGACTTCCTCTCGTCGACCAAAGAGACCGAAGAGCTCTTCATGGTGGTCGACGAGGAGCTGAAGATGATGAGCGCCGTGTGCTCTGACGGCGGGCGCATCACGGGTCCTCATCTGAAGGAGATGTCGCGTCTCACCCACACCGAGTACATGCTCCGGGGGCGCAGCACGCTGGATCCGCGAGACATCCTGCGCGAGACGATGTTCGCGCCGACGGTGACCGGCTCGCCCATGCAGAACGCCTGCGCGGTGATCCGTCGACACGAGAAGAAGCCACGCGGGTACTACTCCGGCGTCGCCGCGCTGTTCACCCCGAACGCCGACGGCGGGCACGACCTCGACGCGCCCATCCTGATCCGCACGGTGTATCTGCAGGACGGCTCTCTCAGCGTGCCCGTGGGCGCGACGCTCGTCCGACACTCCGACCCGCACGGTGAGGTCTCGGAGACGCACGGAAAAGCGGCCGGAGTCCTCGGTGCCATCGGCGCGATCGACCGCGACACGGCAGCGGAGGCCCGGGAGGATGCGGATGCGCCGAGCGAACCGCGGTCTCTTGCCGCCGATCCCGAGGTCGCGGCACTCCTGTCGTCTCGCAACGCCCGCCTCGCGGACTTCTGGCTCAATCCGCAGGGCGACGGATTCTCCGGTCCCTTCTCGGGACTGTCGGCGGTCGTCGTCGATGCCGAGGACCGCTTCACGACGATGCTCGCGCACCAGCTCCGGCACCTCGGACTCGACGCCGTCATCAGGGCATGGCACGAGGTCGACGACACCGAACTCGACGCCGCCGACCTCGTGGTCGCCGGACCGGGACCCGGTGACCCGCGCGACACCGCGAGCGACCGTATCGGCCGGATGCGCCAGGTCGTCGCGCGGCGTGTCGACGCGGGCGCACCTCTGCTCGCCGTGTGCCTGAGCCACCAGATCCTGGCCGATCGCCTCGGTATCGATCTCGCCCCCCT
>NZ_JAGGPD010000340.1 GCF_018613995.1 Microbacterium sp. ISL-103
ATCCGTCGGATCCCAGCCGCCGTGCGAGACGCCGCGCATCAGCTTGATGATGTCGAGCGGGTCGACGCCGCGGATCCTCGTGACGGCGTGCTCGCGGTACGACGGGAAGAGCGTGTCCTGCGCACGCGCCGCCCGAGCGGAGCCGACCTGGGCCGCCTCCTGTCCGCGACTCGGGGGCCACAGGGCGAGCTGCCCCTGGCGCTGCAGGTTGGTCGCCTGCACGTCGATGGCGCGGATGACCACCATGTCGCGGTAGAACTGCTCGAGTTCGGCATCGCTGATCGCCTCGATCAGCGGCAGATACTTCTCAGCAGCCGGACTCGGGGCGAAGCGGCCGTCCTTATCCAGGACGCGGACGAGTTCAGTCTCTGACGAGGTCACGACCACAACGCTACCTGCGCGGGCATGCCCGGTCACGCATACCTAGGACGTCCTCGTATATGCCGGGAAGCCGGAGAACACGCGGAACGACGCGGGTCAGCGCAGTGTCGCCGCGACCTCGAGGACGCGATCGACGGATGCCTCCTCGCCGACCGAGATGCGGATGCCGTCACCCGGGAACGGGCGCACGACGAGGTCGCCGGCCACGAATGCCGCCGCGATCTCGTCGGTGCGCTCACCGGTCGGAAGCCAGACGAAGTTGGCCTGGGAGTCGGGCACGTTCCACCCCTGAGCACGCAGCCCCTCGGCAAGGCGCGTGCGTCGCTCGACGATCACGGCGACGCGTTCGAGCAGCTCGCCCTCGGCATCGAGGCTCGCGATGGCGGCATTCTCGGCCGCAGACGTCACCGAGAGCGGGATGCCGGTGGTGCGGGCGGCGTCGAGAACCTTCTCGTGGCCGATCGCGTACCCGATGCGCAGGCCCGCGAGCCCGTAGGCCTTCGAGAACGTGCGCAGCACCACGACGTTCGGGTGCCGTTCGAAGACGCGCTCGGCGAGTCCGTCGACCGCTCCGGGGGCCGTCACGAACTCGGCGTAGGCCTCGTCGAGGATGATGAGCACGTCGGTGGGGACCCGCTCGACGAACGTCGCGAACTCGTCGCTCGTGATGATCGGCCCGGTGGGGTTGTTGGGCGTGCAGAGGATCACCGCGCGGGTGCGCGCGGTGACGGCGGCCGCCATCGCGTCGAGGTCGTGGCGGGAGTCGGCCGTGAGCGGCACCTGCACCCCGGTCGCGCCGGCGACGAGCGGCAGGCTCGGGTACGCCTCGAACGACCGCCAGGCGTAGACGACCTCGTCGCCGACCGACGCGGTGGCGAGGATCAGCTGGTGGAGGATCGACACACTGCCCGCGGCGACGTGCACCTGGTCGGCCTCGACGGCATAGCGCTCACCCAGTCGCTGGCGCAGGCGGCCCGCGGTCGCATCCGGGTAGCGGTTGATCGGCGTCGTGTGCTGCAGCGCCGCGGCGACCGAGGGCAACGGCTCGAAGGGGTTCTCGTTGCTCGACAGCTTGAACGCGTCTGGCCCCGCCTGCTTGCCCTGACGGTACGGGGCCAGGGCGGCGATGGCGGGACGGATGCGCGGCAGGATCGGGTCGGTCACAAGGATGAGTCTAGATTCCACAGCCCCCGAGGTTGCCGAACGATATGCGGACACTCTCAGGCGGCTCGAAGACGCCTGATCCGTGACCGAGTACGTCGAGCCGGAGCAGGCGCTCGCCCTGATCAGGAAACTCGGCTTTCGCGTGCGCGACGAAGGGCTGCTGTTCTCCGCACTCGACGAGATCGCCGCCGTGATCAGAGCGCACATTCGATAGCGAGCGAGCGATCTCGGACTGACTTCCCGCGGAGCGCATGGAAGACTGGACGGACTATGCGCTTCATCATCCGAGTCGTCGTCAACGCGTTCGCCCTCTGGGTCGTGACGCTGATCCCCGCCCTGCAGGTGCAGATCACCGCCTTCGCGCCGGGTGAGACCCTGCAGCTGGTGCTGACGCTGCTCGCGGTCGCCGCGATCTTCGCGCTCGTGAACACGATCATCGGCACGGTGGTGAAGATCGTCGCGTTCCCGCTGTACATCATCACCCTCGGCCTCATCGGGTTCGTGATCAACGGCTTCCTGCTCTGGCTCACCGCCTGGATCACGAGCGGCTTCGGCTGGGGTCTGACCCTCGGCAGCTTCTGGTGGGGCGTGCTCGCCGCGCTCATCATCTCGCTGATCAACGGCGTCTTCGGCTTCATCCTGCGCCCGCAGAACAAGCGCACTCGCCGCGACTGACGAGCACCCGGAGCGCCGATCATCCGACGCGCTCCGCGTGATACTCGGTCCGCTCGATCACCTCGGCAGTGTCGAGTTCTCTCCAGAACTCGTCCATGGCCTCGATCCGGGGATCACTCAGGTCATCTGCTCGCTTCGCGGTCTCGATGTACGTGTCGAGGTGGTGAGCGTCGACCAGGAGATCCTCGATCGTGTCGAACGGGTTGCCCTGGGTCGAGATGACGGCGCTGTCCGCAGATCCGGTCCCCTCGGGCGATCCGCCGCCCCGGAGCGCCGGCACCGGGTCGTCCGGGTGAATGACCTGGATGATGGTCTGATCGTCATCGAGGGTCGGCTCGACCGGGCTGCCCGCCGTGAGCTGCACCTGCACGTCGAACTCGCTCTCCATCGAGAGGTGCGCCGCGATCATCCCCGATTGCGAGTGGGCGACGACATCGACTTCGTCGCCGGCCTCAGCTCCGGCTGCTCTCAGCGCATCGAGCGTCGCCTGATACGACGCCGATTCCTCTTCCCCGTAGAGCTCGAAGTTCGACTTCAGGTCCCAAGGCTCCTTGCCACCCCACCCGATGCCCTGCGTGCCTTTCAGGTAGGCCACGAACTTCGTGCTGCCGTCGGCGAAGGAGTACTTCTCGACGGCGACCTGCGCCCCGGCGGTGGTGGGCATGCGCGCGAATGCTCCCGCCATGCCCGACGGGGCACCCTTCGGCGAAGACGTCTTGACCGGCGCGACCGAGACGGCATCCGCCGTGCCCTTCAGCGTCTCGCCGGGATGCACCTTTCCGAGCCCCGAGAGCACTCCCGTCATCGCCATGGCCTCGAACACCCGGTCGTACAGGTCGGGCGTCACGATGTTGCCGGTGAGGCCCTCGAAGCGCGTGGCCTGCCACCGGGCGATGAGCTCGTGGGCCATCTCGGACACTCTCTCGTCGCTCGCCGCGAGCCGATCGGCGCGTCGCATCAGCCGTTGCGCCGTGCTCGGATCGGTCTGCGAGAGCATCTCGGCCTCGGCCCTCAGCTCGACGTACTCGTAGGCGTCGGCCATGAGCAGCGTCGAGCTGGCTGTCTCCTGACACTCCTCATGCAGGCGCGCCACGCGCTGCCACGCCGCCCACAGTTCGACCGTGTCGACCTGCGCGCTGAACCCCGGGGCATCGAGGATCGCCCGGTAGGCGCGCATGATCGCGGAGCGCACGTCTTCGTAGCGAGAGGCGACGCCGTCGATTCGGCGGCCGACGTCGCGCAGAGCGTCGGAATCGACCGCGATCGCGCCACCGTGATCGATCGTCAGCCCGCTCATGAGACGTCGATCCGCTCGACCTCGGATTCTCGACTGCGCGCTTCAGACGCCTCGGCGCGGGTGCGCCCCCGCAGATCATCGATCGATTCCTGCATCGCCCGCACCCCGTCGGAGTGCCAGTCGGTGTCGGATGCGAGGCCTGCGAGCGACGCGCGGATGTCGTCGAGCGCGTCGATGGCGGTGTGGAGGGCGGCCAGGGCTTGGGCCTTCGCCCACGTCGCCTCGGCGCTGCCGGTCTGTGCGAGTGCAGAGGAGTACATGCGCTCAGCATCCGCGATCAGCCACCCGCGCCGAGGCGCCAGGGGCCCGAGTTCGCAGGCCCCGTGAGCAGGCTGCGCGGCGACGGCATCCGTGCAGAACGGGTGCCGCACGCCGGGCCCGGGATTTCCGGCGTCGCGCGATCCGCCACCGACCGGCAGAATAGGACGGTGACATCCCCGGATCCCTTCCGCGTGATCTTCGTGTGCACGGGGAACATCTGCCGTTCTCCGATGGCGGAGGTCGTGTTCCGCGATCTCGCGGAACGACAGGGTCTGGGCTCACGAATCGTCTCGCGCAGCGCCGGCACCGGCGACTGGCATCTCGGCGAGCGCGCCGACCACCGCACGCTCGACTCGCTCAGCCGCCGCGGCTACGACGGCTCGCTGCATCGCGCGAAGCAGTTCACGTTCGCATCGTTCGCCGAGAACGATCTGGTGGTGGCGCTCGACCGCACGCACGAGCGCATCCTGCGCGAATGGGCGCACAGCGAAGACGACGAGGGCAAGGTCACCCTGCTGCTCGCGTTCGACCCCGACGCTCCGAGCCAGGACGTGCCGGATCCCTACTATGCGGG
>NZ_JAGGPD010000341.1 GCF_018613995.1 Microbacterium sp. ISL-103
CGCGGGCCCGACCCGAGGGGGGGTGCGGCGGCGGCACAGCGAGGACCAGGCGCTCGCGCCCGATCTCCCGGGCGGCGACGCCGTTCGGCTCGGCCCCCTCACGCAGACCGAGCAGCGCGACATCCAGATCACCCCGGCGCACCGCCTCGGCGAGGGTGTCGCTGTTGCCGACCGAGAGCTCGACCCGCGCATGAGGATGCGCCTCGCGAAAGACCGAGATGACCCGCGGCACCGAGACCGCACTCGCTGTGGGGATCACGCCGAGGCGGAGCGTCCCCACGACCCGACCGGCAGCCGTAGCCGCTGCCTCGCGGGCGTCATCGGCCGCCATCACCGCCTTCTTCGCGTGAAGCAGGAACGCCTCCCCCGCCTCGGTCGTCCGCACGCTGCGGCTCGAGCGGATGAAGAGCCGCTGTCCGAGCTCCCGCTCGAGGGCGGCGATCTGATGGCTGAGGGCGGACTGCGTGACGAAGCAGCGTTCGGCCGCTCGAGTGAAGCTCGACGCGGATGCCACCTCGACGACGTACCTGAGTTGCTGGAGATCCACACATCCATGATCGCTCTTCATGGAACGAGTGACAACTATGCCTTGAACTCATCCGCAGGAGCACTTCAGGCTGAAGACATGACACGCATGTCCGTTCTGCTCCTCACCGCACTGGCTCCCATCTCCTGGGGCACCACCTACCTCGTGACCACGGAGCTGCTCCCTGCCGGTCATCCACTCCTCGCTGGGCTCCTGCGCGCACTCCCTGCGGGGCTCATCGCGCTGGCCATCGGCAGGAGACTGCCGTCCGGAGGCTGGTGGCTGAAGTCTCTCGTGCTCGGGAGCCTCAACATCGGGGCGTTCTTCCCCCTGCTCTTCCTGGCGGCCGAACGACTGCCCGGCGGAGTCGCTGCGGCCGTCGCGGGAGCACAGCCGATGATCATCCTCGGCATGACCGCGCTCGTCCTCCGAGACCGGGTGCGACCGCTCAGCGCCGCTGCGGCCGTGGTCGGTGCGGGCGGCGTCGCTCTCGTCGTGCTCGGACCCGCCGCACAGCTCGACGCCTTCGGAATCCTCGCAGCGCTCGGCGGTGTGACGGCGACCGCTCTGGGCATGATCCTCACCAAACGCTGGGGCCGTCCTG
Source organism: Microbacterium sp. ISL-103 (assembly GCF_018613995.1). Classification (GTDB taxonomy): domain Bacteria; phylum Actinomycetota; class Actinomycetes; order Actinomycetales; family Microbacteriaceae; genus Microbacterium. The sequence goes on from NZ_JAGGPD010000341.1 coordinate 1,131, forward strand.
CGGGCGTCGGGCCGGTCGCGTATGCGGGATGGCAGCTGACCGCAGGCGGTCTCGTCCTCCTGCCTCTCACGCTGCTCGGCGAAGGCGTTCCTCCCCTCATCGACGGCGGGACGGTGCTCGGCTACGTGTGGCTGGGCTCCGTCGGCGGGCTGCTTGCCTATACGCTCTGGTTCCGCGGCATCCAGCTACTGCCGGTCATCGCCCCCGGGCTGCTCTCTCTGCTCTCCCCCGTCGTCGCGACGCTGCTGGGCACGCTGGTCGCCGGCGAGACGTTCACGCCGTCCCAGGCGCTGGGCATCACCCTGGTGCTCGTCGCCCTCATCGGGGGACAGCTGACGGCGTTCAGAACGCCACGTCGGTCACCGACGCGTGCTCGGGAGCACGCACTGCCGGCATCGCAGACGTGAGGAACGTCAGTTCTTGCCGAAGAGCTTCTGGATCTCAGCGAGATCGGCCTCGCTCGGAGCCTTCGCACCGCCCAGGCCGAAGCCCGATCCCGTCGGGGTCGCGGACGGCGCGAGACCGGCGTTCTCAGCCGCGCGCTTCGCGGGGTTGCCGGAGCGCGAGCCGCCCGATGACTTGCCCTTCTTGCCGCGCTTGGACGAGGCTCCCGGCTTGCCCATTCCGGGCATCGCACCCATTCCGGGGATGTTCGGGGTGCCACCACGCGCGACCGTCTTCATCATCTTCGCGGCCTGGTCGAAGCGCTGCACGAGCTGATTGACGTCGGTGACGGTCATTCCCGAACCACGCGCGATGCGCAGCCGGCGCGATCCGTTGAGCACCTTCGGGTTGCGTCGTTCACCAGGGGTCATCGAACGGATGATCGCCTCTGTGCGATCGATCTCGCGCTCGTCGAAGTCCTCGAGCTGCTGCTTCATCTGCCCCATGCCGGGAAGCATCCCCAGCATCTTCTTCATCGAGCCCATCTTCTTCATCTGCTGAAGCTGGTCGAGGAAGTCTTCGAGGGTGAACGCCTCGGTCGCGAGCTTCTCGGCCATCTTGACGGCCTCTTCCTCATCGAAGGCCTGCTGGGCCTGCTCGATGAGGGTGAGGATGTCGCCGAGGTCGAGGATGCGACTGGCCATGCGGTCGGGGTAGAAAGGCTCGAGGTCTTCGAGTCGCTCGCCGGTGGACGCGAAGATGATGGGGCGGCCGGTGACGGAGGCGACGGAGAGCGCTGCACCACCGCGGGCGTCACCATCGAGCTTCGTCAGGACGACACCGGTGAAGTCGACGCCCTCCTGGAACGCCTTCGCCGTATTGACTGCGTCCTGGCCGATCATGGCGTCGATGACGAAGAGGACCTCATCGGGGTCCGTCGCCTTGCGGATGTCGGATGCCTGCTTCATCAGGTCGGCGTCGACGCCGAGGCGACCGGCCGTGTCGATG
>NZ_JAGGPD010000342.1 GCF_018613995.1 Microbacterium sp. ISL-103
TTCGTCGGGCAGCTGCTGCTCACTCTCCTGACGCGGTCGCGACCGTCCGTTCGCAGTGACCGGGCCGTGTCCTGGTGGGACGTCGGAGGGTTCACTCTGTGGCATGGGCTCACGATCGCGGTCGGATTCTTCATCGACGGCGCGTTCGGATGGCTTCTGACGGCCGCGATCGTCGTCGGCATCGGGCTCGTGTGGCTGCAGCTGTGGCAGCTGTGGAACGAGGCCAAGGGAAGCGGCGCGCGGTTGCGCGAGACCATCGCCTGGTCGACGGTGCCGGGCGTCGATGAGCCGACGCCCGAAACGCGGGCGCCCGAGGTGTTCGTCGTCCGAGAGAGCGACGCGCGCGACTGAGATCCTCACTCGCGACGTTTTGGTGCACTGCCGCATCCATGGCAGAATGAGTGTTTGTGCCGTGACCGGTTCTGCCTCAGGGGATCCCGCGGACGCTTCGGCTCCGTTCAGCACACATCCATTCTTGTTCCTTCCAAAATCATGCATCCGACCTGAGGCGAGTGCAGAGAGAGACGATCATGCAGATCCTCGACGCCGTCGACGCAGCCTCGCTGCGCTCAGACGTTCCCGTCTTCCAGCCCGGTGACACGGTCAACGTGCACGTGAACATCACCGAGGGCAGCCGCTCTCGTATCCAGGTCTTCAAGGGTGTCGTCATCGGCCGCCAGGGCGATGGTGTGCGCGAGACCTTCACCGTCCGCAAGATCAGCTTCCAGGTGGGCGTCGAGCGTACCTTCCCGGTCCACTCCCCGGTGATCGACCACATCGAGGTCGTCACCCGTGGTGACGTGCGCCGCGCGAAGCTGTACTACCTCCGCCAGCTGCGGGGCAAGAAGGCGAAGATCAAGGAGAAGCGCTTCAACTGACGCGCAGGTTCTCCACAGCACCCCGGGACACGATGTCCCGGGGTGCTGTGTTCTCCCCGGGGTGTGCGACCCTTGTTAGTGCCGTCCACGAGCGGTGCGAGACTGTGAAGGAACCTGATGACGACTGACTCCGCCGCCGCGTCCACGCCTCCGACGAAGCGGCGTCGCGGATTCCTGGTCTTCCTGCGCGACGTCCTCGTGATCATCGTCATCGCCGCACTGGTGTCGTTCGTGGTCAAGACCTTCGTCGTGCGCTCGTTCTACATTCCCTCCGCCTCCATGGAACGCACCCTTCTCGTGAAGGACCGCATCCTCGTCGACGAGCACACCCCACGTTGGACCGGCTACGAGCGGGGCGACGTGGTGGTCTTCAAGGATCCGGGCGGCTGGCTGGACGCAGTTCCGCAGACCCCGGCGCAGCCCCCTCTGATCGAGGCTCTCGACTGGGCCCTCAATGTCGTCGGCATCTCGGCGACGGATTCGCAGGACCACCTGGTCAAGCGCGTGATCGGGCTGCCGGGGGATCACGTCGTCTGCTGCAACGCACTCGGACAGATCACGATCAACGGAGCGCCGATCGACGAGCTGAGTTACCTCAACCTGCCCAACGGCGACACAGCGGCATCGAACGAGCCGTTCGACGTCGTCGTTCCCGAAGGATCGCTCTGGATGCTCGGCGACAACCGCGACCGGTCGCGGGACTCGCGAGCGCATCAAGACCTCCCGAGTGGCGGGTTCGTGCCCCTCGAGAACGTCGTCGGACGCGCATTCCTCACTACGTGGCCCTTCGATCGCATGGGCGCGATCGACGGCCACCACGACAGCTTCAACGGCGTGCCGGACGCGGAATGACGGCCGTCGCGCCGAAGCTCACGCTGGAGCGCCGGCTCCTGAGCGAGTGCGACCTCGTCATCTCCCTCGATGAGGTCGGCCGGGGGGCACTGGCCGGTCCTGTCGCGGTCGGAGCCGCGGTGATGGACGCCGCCGGTTCCCGACGTCGTGTGCCCGAAGGGCTCAGAGATTCGAAGCTCGTCACCGAGAAGCGTCGCCCCGATGTCGCCGCCAGGGCCGCTGCCTGGGTGCAGGCATCCGGGGTCGGGTGGGCGAGTGCGGCGGAGGTCGACGAGGTCGGCATCATGCGGGCTCTCGGACTCGCCGCCTCTCGAGCCGTTCAGAGCGTGGTCGATCAGGGTGTGGCGGTGGCCGGAGCGGTCGTGATTCTGGACGGCAACCACGACTACGTCTCGGCGGTCCACCCGGTGGCGCTGCAGGTCCGCCCGGTGATCAAAGCCGACCGCGACTGTGCGTCCGTATCGGCGGCCTCGGTGATCGCGAAAGTGGCGCGCGACACCTATATGGCAGAGCTGCACGAAGGGCATCCCGCGTATCAGTGGAACCGGAACAAGGGGTACGCGAGCCTCGAGCATCGTGACGCGATCCGCAGTCTCGGCCTTTCGCCGCACCACCGCGCATCGTGGGCGATCGCCGATGTCCCGACGCTCTTCTGGGCGTCCGTTCCGAGCGTGCGTGCGGCATTGACGAGCCGTCGACTCTAGGATGGACACATCATGGATGAGGAAGCCTTCGACGACTACGACCGCGAGCTAGAGCTGGCGCTGTTCCGCGAATATC
>NZ_JAGGPD010000015.1 GCF_018613995.1 Microbacterium sp. ISL-103
GTGACGAAGAAGTGCTCGACGATGTCGTCGGCCCGCAGCTGGGCGCCCTTGATGCCCTTGCCGCCGCGGTGCTGCGACCGGTAGTTGTCGCTGCGCGTGCGCTTGATGTACCCGGCGCGGGTGATGGTGACGACCATCTCCTCTTCGGCGATGAGGTCTTCCATCGAGACGTCGCCGTCGAAGCCGTGCAGGATGTGCGTACGACGCTCATCGCCGAAGCGCTCGACGATCCCCGAGAGCTCTTCGCGGATGATGTCGCGCTGCAGCGCCTCGTCGGCCAGGATCGCCTGGTACTCGGCGATGAGTCGCTCGAGCTCGGCAGCCTGGTCGATGATCTTCTGGCGTTCGAGCGCTGCCAGTCGGCGCAGCTGCATGTCGAGGATGGCCTGCGCCTGGATGTCGTCGATGTCGAGGAGCTTCTGCAGGCCCTCGTTCGCATCCTGCGTGGTCTGCGATCGACGGATGAGCGCGATGACCTCGTCGAGCGCGTCGAGCGCCTTGAGGTATCCGCGCAGGATGTGCATCCGCTTCTCGGCCTCACGCAGGCGGTATGCGGTGCGACGGACGATGACCTCGAGCTGGTGGGTGATCCAGTGGGTCACGAAGCCGTCGATGGCGAGCGTGCGCGGCACTCCGTCGACGATCGCGAGCATGTTCGCGCCGAAGTTCTCCTGCAGCTGCGTGTGCTTGTAGAGGTTGTTCAGCACGACCTTCGCGACCGCGTCACGCTTGAGCACGACGACGAGGCGCTGACCGGTGCGGTCGGACGACTCGTCACGGATGTCGGCGATGCCGGTGATCTTGCCGTCACGGGCGAGGTCGCCGATCTTCACCGCCACGTTGTCGGGGTTGACCTGATACGGCAGTTCAGTGATCACGAGGCACGTGCGGCCCTGGATCTCTTCGACGTTGACGACCGCGCGCATCGTGATCGACCCACGACCCGTGCGGTAGGCCTCCTGCACGCCCTTGGTGCCGAGGATCTGCGCACCGGTCGGGAAGTCGGGCCCGGGAATGCGCTGGATCAGTCCGTCGAGCAGCTCTTCGCGGGGGAGACCCGGGTTGTCGAGCGCCCAGAGAGCCGCAGACGAGACCTCGCGGAGGTTGTGCGGGGGGATGTTGGTCGCCATGCCGACCGCGATGCCGACCGAGCCGTTGACCAGCAGGTTCGGGAAGCGCGCCGGCAGGACCGTCGGCTCCTGGGTCTGTCCGTCGTAGTTGTCGGTGAAGTCGACGGTGTCCTCTTCGATGTCGCGCACCATCTCGAGCGCGAGCGGGGCCATCTTCGTCTCGGTGTATCGAGGAGCCGCGGCGCCCATGTTGCCGGGAGAGCCGAAGTTGCCCTGGCCGAGCGCCAGCGGGTACCGCAGCGACCACGGCTGCACGAGTCGCACGAGGGCGTCGTAGATGGCCGAGTCACCGTGCGGGTGGTACTGGCCCATGACCTCGCCCACCACACGGGCGCACTTCGAGAACGACTTGTCGGGGCGGAATCCACCGTCGTACATGCCGTAGATCACACGGCGATGCACCGGCTTGAGACCGTCGCGGACGTCGGGCAGCGCGCGACCGACGATCACGGCCATCGCGTAGTCGAGGTAGCTGCGCTGCATCTCGGACTGCAGGTCGACCTGATCGATCTTGCCGTGGTCGTGTTCCGGCTCGGGGCGTACTTCGTCAGTCATGTGTGTTGTCGATTCCGGTCGTTGGTCGAACGAATGCAGGCGCGCGGAGGCGTCAGATGTCGAGGAAGCGGACGTCCTTGGCGTTGCGCTGGATGAAGCTGCGTCGGGATTCGACGTCTTCGCCCATCAGCACGCTGAAGATCTCGTCGGCGGCGGCGGCATCCTCGATGGTCACCTGGCGGAGCGTCCGCGTGGAGTGGTCCATCGTGGTCTCCCACAGCTCCTTGGCGTTCATCTCGCCGAGACCCTTGTAGCGCTGGATGCCGGCGTCCTTCGGGATCCGCTTGCCGTTGTCGAGGCCGTGCTTGAGCAGGGCGTCGCGCTCGGCGTCGCTGAACACGTATTCGTGGGGCTGGTTGGTCCACTTGAGTCGGTAGAGAGGGGGCATCGCGAGGTAGACGAATCCGGCCTCGATCAGCCCGCGCATGTACCGGAAGAGCAGAGTGAGCAGCAGCGTGGTAATGTGCTGGCCGTCGACGTCGGCATCCGCCATCAGCACGATCTTGTGATAGCGCGCCTTCTCGATGTCGAACTCTTCGCCGATGCCGGTGCCGAAGGCCTGGATCATCGCCTGGACCTCTTTGTTGCCCAGTGCCTTGTCGAGACGTGCGCGCTCGACGTTGAGGATCTTGCCTCGCAGCGCGAGGATCGCCTGCGTGTGAGGATCGCGCCCCTGCACGGCCGAGCCGCCTGCCGAGTCACCCTCGACGAGGAAGATCTCGCTGATCGAGGGATCCTTGCTGGTGCAGTCCTTGAGCTTGTCGGGCATCGCGGCCGACTCGAACACGCTCTTGCGACGAGCGGTCTCACGGGCCTTGCGGGCAGCCAGCCGAGCGGTCGCCGCGTCGATGGCCTTGCGGATCACGTTCTTCGCCTGGATCGGGTTGCGACCGAACCAGTCACCGAGCTGATCTCCGACGACCTTCTGCACGAAGGCCTTGGCCTCGGTGTTGCCGAGCTTGGTCTTGGTCTGACCCTCGAACTGGGGCTCGCCCAGCTTGATCGAGATGACGGCGGTCAAGCCCTCTCGTACGTCGTCGCCCGACAGGTTGTCGTCCTTCTCCTTGAGAAGGTTGTTCGCCCGGGCATACTTGTTGACCAGCGTCGTGAGCGCTGCGCGGAACCCCTCTTCGTGGGTACCGCCCTCGTGCGTGTTGATCGTGTTGGCGTAGGTGAAGACGTTCTCGGTGTACGAGGTCGTCCACTGCATCGCGACCTCGAGCGAGATCTTGCGCTCGACGTCTTCCGACTCGAAGGCGATGATCTCGTCGTTGACTACCTCGGCGTGACGCACCTTGTTGAGGTACTCGACGTAGTCGACGAGGCCGCGCTCGTAGAAGAAGACGTCGTTGGGCTGAGTGAGAGTCGCCTGACCCTCGACCTCGACCTCGTAGGCAGAGGCGGGACGCTCGTCGGACAGCTCGATGCGCAGTCCCTTGTTGAGGAACGCCATCTGCTGGAAGCGCGTGCGCAGCGTGTCGTAGTCGAAGTCGGTCGTCTCGGTGAAGATCTCGGCATCCGGCCAGAACGTGATCGCCGTTCCGGTCTCGTCGGTGGCCTCGCCCTTCTCGAGCTGCTGCTGCGGGGCACCGCCGTCGGCGAAGCTGTGCCGCCAGACGAAGCCCTTCTGCTTGACCTCGACGTCGAACCTGGTCGACAGAGCGTTCACCACGGACGAGCCGACACCGTGCAGTCCGCCCGAGACGGCGTATGCGCCGCCGCCGAACTTCCCACCGGCGTGCAGGATCGTGAGCACGACCTCGACGGTCGACTTCGTCGGGTCGGAGGAGTGGGGATCGACGGGGATGCCACGGCCGTTGTCGATCACGCGCACGCCGCCGTCTTCGAGCAGCGTCACGAAGATGGTGTCGGCGTAGCCGGCGAGTGCCTCATCGACCGAGTTGTCGACGATCTCGTAGACGAGGTGATGCAGACCACGCGGACCCGTGGAGCCGATGTACATACCCGGGCGCTTGCGGACGGCTTCGAGACCCTCGAGGATCTGGATCGAGTCGGCACCGTACTCACCGGGCTGCTTCACCTTGGGTGAGATCTTGTTCTCGGTCGCGGGGGTTTCCCCGGTGGTGGATTCCGTCTCGTCAGCGGGGGATTCAGGCGTCATCAGAGGGCATTCTCCACATCGATATCACGAACTCCCAGTCTAGCGGCTTTTCGTGTCGAGATGCGGCTCAGCGGCCACCTGTGGCCCTCTGAGCGTGTCGGACCCCATCCGTGGTGTCCTACCCGTAGGTATCGCGCGGGCCCCGTCCTGGAACGACTCTGGGACCCCATTTCCACGAGGGTACGTCCGGCCCGATGAAGCGGAGGTTCTCGACGCCGGCATCCGGATACCGGCGGCCGATCTCGGTGAGGATCGTTCCGCGCATGTACTGGAGGTTCTTGGCCCAAGCGGTCGAGTCGCACTTCACGGTGAGCACTCCGCGCTCGAGCGACACCGGTTCGGAGTGCTTCGCGGTGTCGGATCCTGCGAGGTCGGCCCACTGCCGCACGAGGTCTTCGCGGGCGAGCGTCTTCTGCCAGCCCGAATCGCGGCTGAGCTTGTCGAGCACCGCTCCGAGCGAT
>NZ_JAGGPD010000343.1 GCF_018613995.1 Microbacterium sp. ISL-103
CGCTCGTCTCGCACCTCACCTCGGGCGCTCTCATCGAGATGCTCCCGACTCTCGAATCCGGCATGATCCCGAAGATGAAGGCGTGCCTGGATGCGATCGAGGGCGGCGTCGACGCCGCCGCCATCATCGACGGACGCGTGCCGCACTCGGTGCTCGTCGAACTCTTCACCAGCAAGGGAATCGGAACAGAAGTGGTCTTGGGAAGCGCAGGAGCGAACGCATGAGCAACTGGCAGGATGACGCAGCGAGCGATCTGGTCCTCAACGCAGGGCCGCGACTGGCCATGCTCACCCGCGGCGAGGGCTCGTACCTCTGGGACTCCGAGGGCAAGCGTCACCTCGACTTCCTCGCCGGAATCGCAGTGACCTCACTCGGTCACGCGCATCCGGTATTCGTCGAAGCCGTCTCGTCGCAGGCAGCGACCCTGGCGCACGTCTCGAACTACTTCGCGACGCCGTCGCAGCTCGCGCTCGCCGCGCGTCTCAAGCGCCTCGCGGGGGCCGGCATCGACGGGCGTGTGTTCTTCTCGAACTCGGGCGCCGAGGCGAACGAGGCCGCGTTCAAGCTCGCTCGTCTGCACGGCGGAACCGAGAAGCCGCGCATCATCGCTCTCGAGAACGGCTTCCACGGACGCACCATGGGCTCGCTCGCGCTCACCGCCAAGGCGGCCATGCGCGCACCCTTCGAGCCGATGCCCGGGGGAGTCGAGCACATCCCCGCGACGATCGAGGCACTCGAAGCCGCGATGGACGATCGCGTCGCGGCGGTCATCGTCGAGCCGATCCAGGGCGAGGCCGGTGTCGTGGAGCTGCCGCACGGATACCTCCAGGCGGCCCGGTCTCTGACCCTGAAGCACGGGGCGCTTCTCATCGTCGATGAGATCCAGACAGGAGCCGGACGCACCGGAGCCTGGTTCGGCTTCAGCCACGAGGGCATCACCCCCGACGCCATCACTCTTGCGAAGGGCATCGGCGGCGGCTTCCCGATCGGCGCGCTCGTCACCTACGGTGCGGCGAGCACGCTGTTCACCCCCGGCTCGCACGGGTCCACGTTCGGCGGCAACCCGCTGGCGACGGCCGTGGCGGATGCGGTGCTCACCGAGATCGAGAACGCCGGACTCGTCGAGAACGCCGCGCGTCGAGGCGAAGAGATCCGCGAGATCATCTCGGCCATCGATTCGCCTCTCATCACGGGCGTGCGCGGCCGAGGGCTCCTCATCGGCGTCGCGTTGAACGCCCCCGTCGCGAACGAGGTCGTCGCCGCAGCCCAGGAGCGCGGCCTCATCGTGAACGCCGCCAACCCCGAGACGGTGCGCATCGCGCCGGCACTCACCATCGGAGACGCCGAACTCGCCGAGTTCCGCGAGCTCTTCGCCGCGTCGCTCGCCGATGTCCAGGCATCCCTCACCGAATCCGGAAAGGCCCTCGCATGACCCGCCACCTGCTGCGTGACGATGATCTGACCCCCGCAGAGCAGGCGGAGATCCTCGATCTCGCCATCGAGCTGAAGAAGGACCGCTGGGCGAACAAGGCGCTCGCAGGTCCGCAGACGGTCGCAGTGATCTTCGACAAGTCGTCGACCCGCACCCGCGTCTCGTTCGCGGTGGGGATCGCCGACCTCGGCGGGTCGCCTCTGATCATCTCGACCGCCAGCAGCCAGCTCGGCGGCAAGGAGACTCCGTCAGACACGGCGCGGGTGCTCGAGCGCCAGGTCGCCGCCATCGTGTGGCGCACCTACGCGCAGGCGGGGCTCGAGGAGATGGCCGAGGGAACGACGGTCCCCGTGGTGAACGCGCTCTCCGACGACTTCCACCCGTGCCAGCTTCTCGCCGACCTGCTCACGATCCGCGAGCACAAGGGAGACCTCAAGGGCCTCACGCTGACCTTCTTCGGCGACGGACAGAGCAACATGGCGCACTCCTACGCACTGGCGGGTGTGACGGCGGGCATGCACGTGCGCATCGCGTCTCCTGCCGAGTACTCGCCCCGGGCCGACGTCGTCGAGGCGGCGGATCGCCGCGCGGCCGAGACCGGCGGATCGATCACGCTGTACACCGACGCGGTCGAGGCCGCGGCCGGTGCCGACGTCGTGGTCACCGACACCTGGGTGTCGATGGGCAAGGAGGAGGAGAAGCTCGCCCGCATCCGTGATCTCGGCGGGTACAAGGTGACGCCCGAGACCATGTCGATCGCCGATCCCGATGCCGTCTTCATCCACTGCCTGCCCGCCGACCGTGGCTACGAGGTGGATTCCGAGGTGATCGACGGTCCGCAGAGCGTCGTCTGGGACGAGGCCGAGAACCGCCTGCACGCTCAGAAGGCCCTGCTCGTCTGGCTGCTCGGCAAGAAGGACGCATGATGGTCGACGCGAAGAACGAAGGCACCAACGAGGGAGCGCTGTGGGGCGCCCGGTTCGCCAGCGGCCCCTCGCCCGAACTGGTCGAGCTAAGCAGGTCGACGCACTTCGACTGGGTGCTCGCCCCCTACGACATCGCCGGGTCGCATGCCCACGCGACCGCCCTGGCCGCCGCCGGATATCTCGAGCCCGATGAGGCGGCGCGGATGCACGAGGGGCTGGATGCCGTCGCCGCCAAGGTCGCCGACCGCACTCTGCTGCCGGTTCCGTCGGATGAAGACGTGCACGGTGCTCTCGAACAGGCCCTGATCGCCGAGCTCGGCCCGGAGCTGGGTGGACGTCTGCGTGCAGGACGAAGCCGCAACGATCAGATCGCCACTCTCGTGCGGATGTACCTCATCGATCACGCGCGGGTCATCGCACGCGACATCCTGCGCGTCATCGATGCTCTCGTCGCACAGGCGGAGGCTCACCCCGATGCGATCCTGCCCGGGCGCACCCATCTGCAGCACGCGCAGCCCGTGCTGCTCGCACACCACCTGCAGGCTCACGGATGGCCGCTCGTGCGCGAGCTCGAGCGCCTCGTCGACTGGCGTCGTCGCGCCGGCGTGTCGCCCTATGGCGGGGGAGCGCTCGCAGGCTCGACGCTCGGTCTCGATCCGGCACTGGTCGCATCGGAGCTCGGACTCGACCGCCCGGCCGAGAACTCTCTCGACGGCACCGCTGCGCGCGATGTGGTGGCCGAGTTCGCGTTCATCACCGCGATGACCGGGGTCGACATCTCGCGTCTGAGCGAGGAGATCATCCTCTGGAACACGCGGGAGTTCGGATTCGTCACCCTGCACGACGGCTACTCGACGGGCTCGAGTATCATGCCGCAGAAGAAGAACCCCGACATCGCCGAGCTCGCGCGCGGCAAGTCCGGGCGTCTGATCGGCAACCTGTCCGGTCTGCTCGCGACCCTCAAGGGTCTGCCGCTCGCGTACAACCGCGACCTGCAGGAAGACAAGGAGCCGGTGTTCGACTCCGTGCAGACGCTCGAGGTAGTGCTGCCCGCATTCGCCGGCATGATCGCGACGCTGCGGTTCGAAACCGAGCGGAGGGCGGCGCCCGCCCCCAC
>NZ_JAGGPD010000344.1 GCF_018613995.1 Microbacterium sp. ISL-103
CAGCGCGAGGAACCGGTCGACGTACCACTTCTCGATGTGCGACGTGTCGGCGTCGACGAAGATCGAGAAGTCGAAGAGATCGCTGACGGCGACGTCGTTGGGGGCGGGCGGCGGCTGGAGTACGTTCAGTCCCTCGACGATGACGACGTCGGGGCGACGCACGACCACGTGGGCGTCGGGAACGATGTCGTAGCGCATGTGCGAATAGAAGGGCGCCCGCACCTCGGGGGCGCCGCTCTTGACCTCGGTGAGGAACTCGAGCAGGGCGCGGCGGTCGTACGACTCGGGAAAGCCCTTGCGCTCCATCAGTCCCCTGCGCTCGAGCTCGGCGTTCGGGTAGAGGAAGCCATCGGTGGTGACGAGCTCGACGCGCGGCGTGCCGGGCCAGCGGCTCATCAGCTCACGCAGCAGACGGGCGATGGTCGACTTGCCGACGGCGACAGAGCCTGCGACACCCACCACGAACGGGGTGGTCGTGTCGTCTTCCTGCAGGAACGAGCTCGTCGCGGCGCCCAGACGCTTCGTGGCCGTCGCGTAGAGGCTGAGTAGACGGCTCAGTGGCAGATAGACCTCGCGCACCTCGGTGAGGTCGAGCCGGTCTCCGATGCCGCGCAGCTCGACGACCTCGGTCTCGGTGAGCGGCTGGTCGAGGCCTGCCGCCAGTCGCGCCCATTCATCGCGTCCGATCTCTCGATACGGAGACAGCGGCGGCGTCGGGTCAGCGGTCACGCGCTCCATCGTAACGGCGCAGCGCGCTAGCCTCGTTCTCGATGCCCTTCCCGACCGACCGCCGCCTGCGTCTCAGGTCGGCCGCACGCGTGCTCCTCCTCCCCTACCTGGTGGCTCTCGGCCTCATCGTCTGGCTTCCCGGGCAGGATGCCGAGGCAGTGACCGGCGTCGTGGCGACGATGGCGCGGATGCTCGAAGGCTGGGGCGTCCCGTTCGACGTGGGCTACCCGGTGCTCGAGTTCATCGCGAACATCGCACTCTTCGTACCGTTCGGGGCACTCGTCGCGATGGCGTGGCCCGCGCTTCAGGCGTGGAAGGTCATCGCCGCCGGAGCCGCGACCAGCATCCTCATCGAGGTCGTGCAGATCGCGCTGCCGACGCGCTTCCCGACCGTGTCTGACGTCATCGCGAACACGCTGGGCGCGGCCGTCGGATTCGCGGTGGTGGCGATGCTGCGGCGCCGCCGGAAGGTCGGCGCCGCAGCGAGCTGACGGTTACTTGCAGCCGGGAGCGTCGATCGTGACGGGGGTGTCACGGACCATCGGGGTGTGGTGCACGCTGGTCGGCGCATAGTCGGCCGAGGTGGTGCCGTCTGCCCCGGCCATGGTGACCTGCAGCGTGGCGGTCGAGAGCGGCGGCAGTGTCAGATTGATGCGCACGGCGTCGCGTCCGAGATGCGTGGTGTGCGCGATCGCCTCGTGCTGTTCGCCATTGACCGTCCAGCTCTGGATGCTCGCACCCACCGGCGCGTAGACGATGAAGTCGGTGCCGATGTCGCCCGGGGTGAAGTACGGACCGGTGATGTAACGCGGAAGCTCTCGTGCGGCATCCGGGCTGATGCTGTTCTCCAGCGTGACGGTCGTGGTCCACGTCGGCGCGCTGGTGGCGGTGCACTGATCCGTCGTCACGCCGACGGTGGCGTCGACGTAGTAGTCCATCTTCGAGCCGGTCGTGTCGTTGAAGAACACGCCGACCGCCGTCTCGGTCTCGTTCGTGGTCGGCATC
>NZ_JAGGPD010000345.1 GCF_018613995.1 Microbacterium sp. ISL-103
CACGGTGCACGCCGTCGACATCGAGAAGGGTCTGCTGCTCGTCAAGGGCGCCGTCCCCGGTGCGCGTGGCCGCATCGTCTACGTCCGCAACGCAGTGAAGGGTGCCTGATCATGGCTGACTCCACTCTCGCGCTTGACGTCCTCAAGGCAGACGGCAAGAAGGCAGGCTCGATCGAGCTTCCCGCCGCCCTGTTCGACGCCAAGACGAACATCCCGCTCATCCACCAGGTCGTCGTCGCGCAGCTCGCGGCGGCTCGCCAGGGCACGCACTCGACCAAGCGTCGTGGCGAGGTCTCGGGTGCCGGCCGCAAGCCCTTCAAGCAGAAGGGCACGGGTAACGCCCGTCAGGGTTCCATCCGCGCGCCGCACATGACCGGTGGTGGCATCGTGCACGGCCCCAAGCCGCGCGACTACTCGCAGCGCACCCCCAAGAAGATGATCGCCGCCGCCCTGCTGGGCGCGCTCAGCGATCGCTTCCGCGGTGACCGCATCCACGCCATCGACTCGTTCGGCATCGACGGCACGCCTTCGACCAAGACCGCGGTGAGCTTCCTCACCAACGTCGTCTCGTCGAAGAACGTGCTCGTGGTCATCGAGCGAAACGACGACGTGACGCTGAAGAGCATCCGCAACCTGTCGAACCTGCACGTGCTGACGTTCGACCAGCTCAACGCATACGACGTGCTCGTCTCCGACGACATCGTCTTCACCCAGGCCGCGCTCGAGGGCTTCATCGCCTCCAAGTCCGGCGCCAACCAGGAGGTCTCCGCATGAGCGAGCAGGCATCTGTTCTCCAGACGGCCCTGAACAAGGACCCGCGCGACATCATCCTGAAGCCGGTCGTGTCCGAGAAGAGCTACAGTCTCATCGACGAAGGCAAGTACACCTTCCTCGTGGACCCGCGCGCTTCGAAGACCGAGATCAAGCTCGCCATCGAGAAGATCTTCGGCGTCAAGGTCGCTGGGGTCAACACCCTCAACCGCGTCGGCAAGGCTCGCCGCACCCGCTTCGGCACGGGCAAGCGCAAGGACACCAAGCGCGCCATCGTGACCCTGAAGTCGGGCACCATCGACATCTTCACGGCAATCGGCTGATCCGGGGGATAAGGACAATCATGGCTATTCGCAAGTACAAGCCCACGACCCCGGGCCGTCGCGGCTCGTCGGTGGCTGACTTCGCCGAGATCACCCGATCGACGCCGGAGAAGTCGCTGCTGCGCCCGCTCTCGAAGACCGGTGGTCGCAACAACCAGGGACGCATCACGACCCGTCACATCGGTGGTGGCCACAAGCGCCAGTACCGTGTCATCGACTTCCGTCGCAATGACAAGGACGGCGTGGACGCCCGTGTCGCTCACATCGAGTACGACCCCAACCGCACGGCTCGCATCGCGCTCCTGCACTACTTCGACGGCGAGAAGCGCTACATCCTCGCGCCGGCGAAGCTCAAGCAGGGCGACGTCGTCGAGTCCGGCGCTGGCGCCGACATCAAGCCGGGTAACAACCTCCCGCTGAAGAACATCCCGACGGGTACCGTCATCCACGCGATCGAGCTCCGCCCCGGCGGCGGCGCGAAGATGGCACGTTCGGCCGGTGCATCCGTCCGTCTCGTCGCCAAGGATGGCAACTTCGCCCAGCTGCGTCTGCCCTCGGGCGAGATCCGCAACGTCGATGCGCGCTGCCGCGCGACCATCGGCGAGGTGGGCAACGCCGAGCAGTCGAACATCAACTGGGGTAAGGCCGGCCGCATGCGCTGGAAGGGCGTTCGCCCGACCGTCCGTGGTGTCGCGATGAACCCGGTCGACCACCCGCACGGTGGTGGTGAGGGCAAGACGTCCGGTGGACGTCACCCCGTCTCCCCGTGGGGCCAGGCTGAGGGTCGCACCCGTCACGCCAACAAGGAAAGCGACAAGTACATCGTGCGTCGTCGTAACGCCGGCAAGAAGCGTAAGTAGGAGTAAGAGAAGATGCCTCGCAGTCTTAAGAAGGGCCCCTTCGTCGACGATCACCTGCTTCGCAAGGTGGTCGTGCAGAACGAAGCCGGCACCAAGAACGTCATCAAGACCTGGTCTCGCCGGTCCATGATCATCCCGGCCATGCTGGGTCACACGATCGCGGTCCACGACGGACGCAAGCACATTCCTGTGTTCGTGTCCGAGACCATGGTCGGTCACAAACTGGGCGAGTTCGCGCCCACCCGCACCTTCCGCGGCCATGAGAAGGACGACAAGAAGGGCCGCCGCCGCTGACGCGGTGGCGATAGAGGAGAGAGAAATGGTGGAGTCCATCGCACGCGTGCGACACATCCGCGTGACCCCTCAGAAGGCTCGTCGTGTCGTCGCGCTCATCAAGGGCAAGCAGGCCCAGGAGGCTCTGGCGATCCTGAAGTTCGCACAGCAGAGCGCCAGTGAGCCGATCTACAAGCTTGTCGCGTCGGCCATGGCCAACGCGCAGGTCAAGGCGGATCGTGACGGCGAATACCTCGACGAGCAGGACCTGTACGTGGCTAACGCCTACGTAGACGAGGGCACGACGCTCAAGCGTTTCCAGCCCCGTGCACAGGGTCGCGCTTTCCAGATCAAGAAGCGCACGAGCCACATCACGGTCGTGCTCTCGACGCCTGAGGCAGCTCCGGCTGCGGCAAGCGACAGCAACAAGAAGGCGAGCAAGTAATGGGACAGAAAGTAAACCCGTACGGCTTCCGCCTCGGCATTACGACTGACCACGTGTCGCGTTGGTTCTCGGACTCGACGAAGCCGGGTCAGCGTTACGCCGACTACGTCGCCGAGGACATCAAGATCCGTAACCTGCTGAAGACACAGCTCGACCGCGCCGGTGTCTCGAACATCGAGATCGAGCGCACCCGTGACCGCGTCCGCGTCGACATCCACACCGCCCGTCCGGGCATCGTGATCGGTCGTCGTGGAGCCGAGGCCGAGCGCATCCGCGGCGACCTCGAGAAGCTCTCGGGCAAGCAGATCCAGCTGAACATCCTCGAGGTCAAGAACCCCGAGGCCGACGCTCAGCTCGTCGCACAGGGCATCGCCGAGCAGCTCTCTGCTCGCGTGGCGTTCCGTCGTGCGATGCGCAAGGGTCTCCAGGGCGCGCAGCGCGCTGGTGCCAAGGGCATCCGCATCCAGGTCTCCGGCCGCCTCGGCGGCGCCGAGATGAGCCGTTCGGAGTTCTACCGTGAGGGTCGTGTGCCGCTGCACACGCTTCGCGCGAACATCGACTACGGCTTCTACGAGGCGAAGACCACCTTCGGCCGCATCGGCGTGAAGGTCTGGATCTACAAGGGCGACCTGACCAACAAGGAGCTTGCTCGCGAGCAGGCCAACGCACCGAAGTCCCGTCGTGACGACCGTGGTGGCGACCGCCGCCGCGCGCCGCGCAACGAGGCCCCTGTCGCAGAAGGAGCGTCTGCCTGATGCTTATTCCCCGCAAGGTCAAGTTCCGTAAGCAGCACCACCCCGGCCGTAGCGGCCAGGCGACCGGTGGCACGAAGGTCTCCTTCGGCGAGTACGGAATCCAGGCGCTCACGCCTGCCTACGTGACGAACCGTCAGATCGAGTCCGCTCGTATCGCGGTCACGCGTCACATCAAGCGTGGCGGAAAGGTGTGGATCAACATCTACCCCGACCGTCCGCTGACCAAGAAGCCTGCTGAGACCCGCATGGGTTCCGGTAAGGGTTCCCCCGAGTGGTGGGTCGCCAACGTCAAGCCGGGTCGCGTCCTCTTCGAGGTCTCCGGTGTGAGCGAAGAACTCGCTCGCGAGGCACTGACCCGTGCAATTCACAAGCTGCCTCTCAAGGCACGCATCATCAAGCGCGAGGAGGGCGACGCGTAATGGCGATCGGCACCAAGGAGCTCGCTCCGGCAGAGCTCGACACGTTCGAAGACCAGCGCCTCGTTGAGGAGCTGCGTAAGGCCAAGGAGGAGCTGTTCAACCTCCGTTTCCAGTCGGCCACCGGCCAGCTGGAGAGCCACGGCCGCATCCGCGCCGTCAAGCGCGACATCGCGCGTCTCTACACCGTGATCCGCGAACGCGAGCTGGGCATCCGTGCGACGCCCGCTCCGGTCGAGGCTCCGGCCAAGAAGGCGACCAAGTCGAAGGCGAAGAAGTCCGAGGATGCCTCGGCCGACGCCGAAGGGAAGGCTGAGTAATGGCCACCAAGAAGGAAGCGACCGTCGACGCACAGTCGGCCGGCCACGAGTCCTCCGAGCACGACGTCCGCGACGTCGACGCTCGTGGGTACCGCAAGTCGCGTCGTGGCTACGTCGTCAGCGACAAGATGGACAAGACCATCGTGGTCGAGGTCGAGGACCGCGTGAAGCACCCGCTTTACGGCAAGGTCATCCGCCGCACCTCGAAGGTCAAGGCGCACGATGAGGCGAACTCCGCCGGCATCGGCGACCTCGTCCTGATCAACGAGACCCGCCCGCTGAGCGCCACCAAGCGCTGGCGTCTGGTGGAGATTCTGGAGAAGGCCAAGTGATCCAGCAGGAATCCCGCCTCAAGGTCGCCGACAACACCGGCGCGAAGGAACTGCTCACCATCCGTGTTCTCGGCGGCTCGCGTCGTCGTTACGCCGGTCTCGGTGACACCATCGTCGCGACCGTCAAGGACGCGATCCCGGGCGGAAACGTCAAGAAGGGCGATGTGGTCAAGGCCGTCATCGTCCGCACGGTCAAGTCCACGCGTCGTCCCGACGGCTCGTACATCAAGTTCGACGAGAACGCCGCCGTGATCCTGAAGAACGACGGGGAGCCCCGCGGCACCCGTATCTTCGGACCGGTCGGTCGCGAGCTTCGTGACAAGAAGTTCATGAAGATCGTCTCGCAGGCGCCGGAGGTTATTTAAGTCATGGCGAAGATCAAGAAGGGTGACCTGGTTCAGGTCACCACCGGAGCCACGCAGGAGCGTGGCGGCGACCGCGGTAA
>NZ_JAGGPD010000346.1:0-289 GCF_018613995.1 Microbacterium sp. ISL-103
ACGAACGGAACCGGAACCGGTTCCACCACATCGGGCAACGACGGCATCCTCGGCGGCACCCAGGTCACCGCCCCGGTCACCGCACCCGTGACCGCCACCGGCAACGCCATCTCCGTCCTCGGAGACAGCGAGGCCACCGGCACCACCGGCACCACCGGCACGACAGCACCCACGACCGGAACCGGAACCGGTTCCACCACATCGGGCGACGACGGCATCCTCGGCGGCACCCAGGTCACCGCCCCGGTCACCGCACCCGTCACCGCCACGGGCAACGCCATCCCCGTCC